>CALRVU010000258.1:0-5509 GCA_943371685.1 Bordetella parapertussis
AGCACAGCCAAGGCAGGCAGTGCGAAGTCCAAGGCCAGCCCGGCCCGCTCAGTCCGTGCTAAGAAGGTCGCGGCACCTGCTCGTCGCTCCGTGGTCCGCTTGCCAGAGCCGAGCCGGCAGTCTTTCGGTCAGTTGTACGGGCTTCACGACATTGCTGATCCCTTGGCCCTCAAGTCAGGCGTGGCCTTCGTGCTCGACCAGGATACCAATGAAGTCCTGCTGAGCAAGAATGCACAGGCCGTGTTGCCGATTGCCTCCATCACCAAGTTGATGACGGCGATGGTGGTCACCGAGTCCAAGCTGCCGATGGATGAAGTGCTCACCATTGCGCAAGACGACGTGGACACCGAGAAGGGCAGTTCTTCGCGCTTGCGCGTCGGAACGCAGTTGACGCGCGGTGAGATGCTGCATCTGGCACTGATGTCGTCAGAGAATCGCGCAGCCAATGCGCTGGGTCGGCACTACCCAGGGGGGCTGTCCGCCTTCGTCAGTGCCATGAACGCCAAAGCCAAGCTGCTCGGCATGCACGACACCCGGTACGTCGAACCCACCGGACTCTCGAGCCAGAACCAGTCCAGCGCTCGCGACCTGGCTTCGCTCGTGAAATCGGCTTACACGGTTTCCGTCATCCGGGAACTGTCGACCTCGACTGAACGACAGGTGGAGGTGGGCAACCGCCAGCTCCAGTACCACACCACCAACCGTCTGGTGCGCAGCCCTGATTGGGACATCGGATTGCAGAAGACGGGCTACATCTCGGAGGCGGGTCAGTGCCTGGTGATGCAGGCGCAGCTGGCAGGGCGCAAGCTGATCATGGTTCTGCTGGACTCTGCGGGCAAGTATTCGCGCATCGGCGACGCGGAGCGGATTCGCAAGTGGTTGATCAACAACCCCACCACACCGGCGCTGACGACCTTGGAAGCATCGGCCGAGCCGCCCAAGAAGTTCCAGCCCTGAAGAGAAAAAGCAGCCCAGGCTGCTTTTTTTTTGGGTGTTCCAGGGCGGAGCTCAGGTGGCCAGGCGATGGCCCAGTGACAGTGAAATCTGGGCGGCCGTGGCCTTGACCCGGTCCAGCCAACTCTCCTCGAGCCGGTCAGCCGGAGCTGACACGGAGAGACCGGCCACCAGTTTGCCTTGATCGTCGAAGATGCCTGCGGCCATGCAGCGCACGCCAAGTTCGAGTTCCTCATCGTCGCGGGCCAGCGCCAGCCGGCGCACCTGGCTGAGTTCCCGCTCCAGCGCAACGATGTCGGTCAGGCTGTTGCGCGTATGACCCGCCAAGCCGGTGCGTGTCGCATAGGCGCGAACCCGCTGGGGGTCATCGTAGGCCAGGAACAGCTTGCCGACTGAAGTCAGGTGCAAGGGAGCGCGTCCGCCCACTGCGCGCACCACCTGCATGCCGGAGCGTTCTGAATAGGTCCGTTCGATGTAGACGATCTCGTCGCCTTGGCGCACCGACAGATTGACCGGTTGGTGGGTCAACTTGTGCAGTTCACGCATGGGGCCCAGGGCGGCGTCTCTCACGTCGAGCCGTGCCTTGACCAGATTGCCGAGTTCGAGCAGCCGCATGCCCAGGCGGTAGCTGCCGGCTTCCGGGCGATCGACCAGTCGACCCGCCGCCAGATCATTCAGGATCCGGTGCGCCGTGGAAGGATGGAGGCCGGTGCTCTCGCTGAGGTCCTTGAGAGGGACCGGGTCTTGATGATTGGCCAGCACGTCGAGCAATGAAAACGCGCGCGCAAGCACCTGGATGCTGGGGGTTTGGGGATCCTTCTTGCTCATGGTCGTCCGGCAGAGTGTCTGTCGGTATTTTGCATTGCGAAATGCTGATCCGCTAGATGCTGTCTCGATTGCGGTGCAATTCAGTCGGCGCCGAGGTGCCGGTTCGGTCTGTCAGCCGGTTCAGGCTGCCATCACCGAGTTCGCGGCGGCCAGGCCGGACCGGACTGCGGCTTCCAGGGTGGCTGGGTAGGGGCCGGCGATGTAGTCGCCAGCCACCCGCAAGCCGGCGCGCGGAGCGGCCTCTGGCTTTCCGAGCATGGGTGTGCAGGCAAAGGTGGCGCGCTTTTCGGCGCGCGTTGCGGTCACGGTCGCGTTTCGCGGGTCCCACTGGGCTGGGGCGGCGCTGAAGGCCTTGGCCAACTGTTGCAGGACGGCATGGGCGCTTGCTTCCAGGCCGGCTGCCACCCATCGCGCTGCGCCGCTGATCACCAGGGCATAGGTGTCTGCCGGACCGCCCAGCGCCCCGAGATCGAAACCGAACTGGGCAGGCTCGGCAGCACCGGCCGCGAAGGCCATGATGGGCTCGGGCCAACGGGCCTGAGGCGCGTGAATCCAGACGGTGACGATGGGCTCGTAGCGCAAGGCCTGGGCCTGCTCGGCCCAAGCCGGTGCCCAGGGCTTGATCAAGCGGGCCGCCTCCGATGCCGGCGTGGCCACGATCACGCCGTCAAACTGGATTCCGTCCACCAGCCAAGCGCCGTCTGGGCGAGAGGGCGCTGCGAGTTCCTGGACACGGTGACCCGAGGTCCATTCCGCGCCCTGCGCCTGCAACCAGCGTTGCGCTGGTTCTGGCAGCAATTGCTGCAGCGGTCGACGCGGCAGCAGCAGGTCCGAGCCGCCTCGTGCGCTGAAAAGGCCGTCGCGCAACACGGTCAGAAAGACCTGGGCCGAGGCCGCATCGGCCGGCGTGTTCAGTGCCGCCACGCAAAGCGGCTCGATCAAGCTGCGCATCACGCTCTGGGGGGCATGCGCGCACAGCGTGGCCACACTCCAGGCTGGATCGCATTTAAAGCCACGCAGACGCCAACCGGCAGCCATTAGCAAGAAGCGCCACCGGTCCCATGCCGGAACCTCATGCCAACGAAGCACGCCGACCAGAAACGCCGGCAGCGCCGGCCCCGCAGGAAGCCGAAGGCCGCTGCCGTCGGGATAGCAGAGGGTCAACGGCAGTCGCAGCAGGCTGCGTTCGGGATCCGCGCCGACGGTGCGCATCAAGGCCAAGGTGTCCCGGTAGGCGCCGATCAGGATGTGTTGACCGTTGTCCAGCAGCAGATCGCCATGCGCCAGTGAGCGCGCTCGCCCGCCAGGGGCATGGGCCATCTCGAAGACCCGCACCTGATGGCCCAGGCGGGTCGATTCGACGGCCGCCGACAAGCCTGCCCAGCCTGCGCCGATGACGGCAATGCGCGCCATCGTCAATGCCCGCGGAAGTGCGTGCTGACGGCAATCCAGAGCTTGCGCACGGGCGTCAACGAGGTGCGCTGGTGCAAGACCTGAAATCCGTCACGCTCGATCTCGCGCAGCAGTGTGCGATAGATGTTGGCCATCATCAGCCCCGGCTTCTGGGCTTGGCGGTCAACCTCAGGCAGCAGCGCCAGCGCTTCGTCATAGCAGGCGTGGGCGCGCTGGGCCTGGAACGTCATCAGTGCAGTGAACCGTTCGCCATAGCCCCAAGGCGCATCGCGCTTGAGGATTTCATGGGCCTTGACATCAAAGCGTTGCAGTTCATTGACCGGCAGGTAGATGCGGCCACGCCGGGCATCATCGCCCACGTCGCGCAGGATGTTGGTGAGCTGCATGGCCAGCCCCAGCTTGTGGGCATAGGTCACAGTGGCGGCCTCGGTCCGTCCGAAGATGTTGCAGGCCACTTCGCCCACGACACCGGCCACCAGGTGGCAATAGCGCTGCAGTGCGGGATAGTCCAGAAAGCGGGTCTGGTCCAGGTCGGTCTGGCAGCCTTCAATCACGGCCAGAAGGTGATCGGCCTTGATGTCGAAGTCGGCGGCAATGGGCATCAGCGCCTTCATGACGGGATGGCTGGGCGATCCGGCGAATGCCTGCACGACTTCTCGGCGCCACCATGCCAACTTGGTGGCTGCCACCTGGGGATCTTCGACTTCGTCCACGACATCATCGACTTCTCTGCAGAAAGCGTAGAAAGCCGTGATGGCCGCACGCCGCGGCGCGGGCAGAAACATGAAGGCGTAGTAGAACGAGGATCCGCTGGCTGCGGCCTTGTCCTGGACATATTGCTGCGGCGTCATTCGTTGGTGTTCCGGTAGGTGCGGTCAGGGCGCATCCATGCGCTGCGCCAGAGCATCAATGGCAAGTCCATGGGGCCCAGCACAGGCCGACGTTGGTGACTGCGGTAGTCCATGGCGCGAATCTTCTCGAGGATGCGCAGCCCACCCTGGACCACCAGTCGCAGCTCCCAGCCGGCCCGGCCGGGCAGTCGGTGCACCAAGGGCGCACCTTCCAGCATCAGCGCTTCGGCCCATGCACACAAGCGCTCCACCAGCACTTGCTGGTCTGAGCGGGAGGTGGTCTGCGAAGCTGGTCCGGGCTGAACAGCCAGGGCTTGCAGATCATGTTGCGGAAGGTAGATCCGCCCTCTGGGCAGATCCACGCTGAGATCCTGCCAGAAGTTGATCAGCTGGAGCGCACTGCAGATCGCGTCGGATTGGCTCAACGCGGGCTCGTCTTGTATGTGGTGCAGATGCAGGAGCAGGCGGCCGACCGGATTGGCTGAAAGCGCGCAGTAGGCCAGCAGGGCCTGTCGATCGGCATAGAGGGGGTTGGCCACATCTTGCATGAACGCGCGCAGCAGATCGTCCAGCAAATTGATGGGCAGCTTGAAGTCGCGGATGGCGATTTGCAGGGGTTTGAAGACCTCTGGCCACGGTCCATCGGGATGGCCGCCTTGGGCCAGGCGCTGCAAGTCGGCTTGGTAGGCCTCCAGCTTGGCAATGCGCTCCATCGGGGCGGCATCGCCCTCATCGGCGATGTCATCGGCCGTGCGTGCGAACCAGTAGATCGCTGCAATGGGCGGGCGCAGCCTCGGCGGGCAAAGCCAGGACGCGACGGGAAAGTTTTCGTAATGGTCAACACTCACGCCGCGCATTGTCCATGCGCAGATGCCCTGTGCGAATTGTTGACGCCGATCATCCCAGCAACTATATTACTGACCAGTCAGTCATTAGTGCAGTTGCTGAGCCCACCGGGCCGTGCTGTGCCCGAACCAAACCTCTGGAAGCTTGACCATGCTCAGACGCTTTGCCGCCCCGACCCTGATCGCCTTGAGCGTGGCCACTTTGGCGGCCTGCAGCAAAAAGGAGCCTGCGCCAGAGCCGGTGCGGGCGGTCCGGACGATGGTCATCAGCGACGGACAGAGCCAGGTCGGCAACGACTATGCGGCAGAGATCAAGGCCCGGACTGAAGCGCGTCTGGGGTTTCGGGTGGGTGGCAAGCTGCTGAGTCGACCGGTGAATGCCGGTGATGTCGTGCGTGCGGGCCAGGTGCTGGCGCAAATCGATGCGCAGGACTTCCGCCTCGGTGAGGCCGCTGCACAAGCCAGCCTGTCCGCGGCCCAGACCAGTCTTGACCTGGCCCAGGCCGATCTCAAGCGCTATCGGGAGCTGCGCGACCAGGGGTTCATTGGCGCCGCTGAGCTTGAGCGGCGTGAGACCACAGCCAAGTCGGCGCGGGCGCAGGTCGAGCAGGCCCAGGC
>CALRVU010000259.1:0-5496 GCA_943371685.1 Bordetella parapertussis
CTCGCCGATGGTGGCCGAGGGGCCGTTGGTCATCATCACGATGCGGTCACTCAGCAGCACGGCCTCGTCCACGTCGTGGGTCACCATCACCACCGTGCTCTTGGTGCGGGCCACGATCTTCAGCAGTTCGTCCTGCAGCTTGGCGCGGGTCAGGGCGTCGAGCGCGCCAAAGGGCTCGTCCATCAGCAGCACCTTGGGCTCCATGGCCAGGGCGCGGGCGATGCCCACGCGCTGCTTCATGCCGCCCGAGATTTCCTTGGGCCGCTTGTGGGTGGCGTGGCTCATGCCGACCAGTTCCAGTGCATCCTCGGTGCGCTCTTTCAGCTGACCCTTGGTCTCGCGGCCGCCAAAGACCCGCTCCACCGCGAGGTGCACATTCTCGAAGCAGGTGAGCCAGGGCAGCAGGGAGTGGTTCTGGAACACCACGCCGCGTTCCGGGCCGGGGCCCTTGATTTCGCGGTTGTCGCAGATCAGCACGCCGCCGGTGGGGCTGAGCAGGCCGGCGATCAGGTTGAGCAGGGTGGACTTGCCGCAGCCCGAGTGGCCGATCAGGGTGATGAACTCGCCCTTCTCGACCTTCAGGTCGACATCGCGCAGTGCCTGGAACGGGCCTTTGCGGGTCTGGAAGGTGACTTCGGCGTTCTGGACTTCGATGAATGACGACATGAGGACTCCAATCAAGATTTCGAAAATCGGAGAGGGTTCAGGCCAGCGCCGGGCCGCTCCCAAGCGGCCTGAACACCCTCTCGGAGGGTGGCGCCGGTACGCCGGCGCCGGGTGTTGTCATTCGTCGTAAGAGAAGCGCTTGGCGATCAGCATCAGGAGCTGCTCGAGCAGCAGGCCGACGATGCCGATGACGAAGATGGCGATGATGATGTGCTGGACGTTGAGGTTGTTCCACTCGTCCCAGACCCAGAAGCCGATGCCGACGCCGCCGGTCAGCATCTCGGCCGCCACGATCACCAGCCAGGCCGTGCCCACGCTCAGGCGCACGCCGGTCAGCATGTAGGGCAGCACCGAGGGGAACAGGATCTTGGTCAGCACCTTCCACTCGCTCAGGTTCAGCACCTTGGCCACGTTCAGGTAGTCCTGCGGCACGCGCTGCACGCCCACCGCCGTGTTGACCACCATGGGCCAGATCGAGCAGATGAAGATGGTCCAGATGGCGGCCGGGTTGGCGCTCTTGAACACCAGCAGGCCGATCGGGAGCCAGGCCAGTGGCGACACCGGCTTGAGCAGGCTGATCAGCGGCGAGAACATGCGGCTCAGGAAGCTGAAGCGGCCGATCATGAAGCCCAGCGGAATGCCCACTGCCGCCGCCAGCCCGAAGCCCACGGCCACCCGCTCCAGCGAGAACAGGATGTTCCAGCCGATGCCCTGGTCGTTCGGGCCGTTGCGGTAGAACGGATCGGCAAACAGCTTGACGGCGGCGTCCCAGGTCTGCAGCGGCGTCGGAATGCCGCTGCTGGTCTTCAATGTCAGCACGGCCCAGATGCCGATCAGCAGCGCCAGGCCCAGCACCGGGGGCACCACCTGCAGCCACAGGCCGCGCCAGTCAAACGGCAGACCGGCGCTGACCTTGGCTGGCGGTGCGGCCGGTGCCGGGGCGGCCAGGGGCGCTGCAGCCAGGCCTGCGCCCGATCCGGTTTCTGCCGGAGCGGCTGAACTGCTCAGAGGGGAGTGAAAGACGGCACTGACCATGGTGGCCTCCTGCTGGGACTGGCGAGACAAAGGGCGGGCGCGGCGCCTGGATCAGGCGCGGATCTTGAAGCTGTCGGCGTACTTGGCCGGGTCCTTGCCGTCCCAGACCACGCCGTCGCTCATCTTGCTGCTGCGCATCGGATCCTTGGGCACGCTGACCTTGAGGGCGGAGGCCGCCTGGGTATAGAGCGCCGTCTGGTTGACCTGCTTGGCCACCGCCAGGTAGTCGGGGTGGTCCTTCAGCAAGCCCCAGCGCTTGTGCTGGGTCAGGAACCACATGCCGTCCGACAGGTAGGGGTAGTTCACCACGCCGTCGTTGAAGAACTTCATGTGGTTGGGGTCGTCCCAGGTCTTGCCCAGGCCATTCTGGTAGCGGCCCAGGATGCGCTGGTTGATGGCATCGACCGAGGTGTTGACATAGGCCTTCTCGGCGATGGTGTCGGCCATCTTGTTCTTGTTCGACAGGCTGGCATCGATCCAGCGGCTGGCCTCCAGGATCGCCATGATCACCGCGCGGCAGGTGTTCGGGTTCTTCTTGACGAAGTCCGAAGAGGTGCCCAGCGCCTTCTCGGGATGGTCCTTCCAGATGTCCTGGGTGGTGGTGGCGGTGATGCCGATGCCGTCGATGATGGCGCGGTGGTTCCAGGGCTCGCCCACGCAGTAGCCGTCCATGTTGCCCACGCGCATGTTGGCCACCATCTGGGGCGGCGGCACGGTGATGACCTTGGCGTCCTTGACCGGGTTGATGCCGTGGGCGGCCATCCAGTAGTACAGCCACATCGCGTGGGTGCCGGTCGGGAAGGTCTGGGCGAAGGTGTAGTCGCGCTTTTCCTTGGCCATCAGCTTGGCCAGGCTGGCACCGTCCACGGCGCCCTGGTCGGCCAGCTTCTTGGACAGCGTGATGGCCTGACCGTTGTGGTTCAGGTTCATCAGGATGGCCATGTCCTTTTTCGGCCCCGACACACCCATCTGCACGCCGTAGATCAGGCCCCACAGCACATGGGCCATGTCGAGTTCACCGTTGACCAGCTTGTCGCGCACGCCGGCCCAGCTGGCCTCCTTGGTCGGGATGATCTTGACGCCGTACTTCTTGTCAAAGCCCAGCACCGAAGCCATGACCACGCTGGCACAGTCGGTCAGCGGAATGAAGCCGATGCGCACCTCCTCCTTCTCGGGCTTGTCCGAGCCCTGGGCCCAGGCACCGCCGGGCAGGGCGGCAGCGCCCCCGACGGCCGCTGCGCCGGCGGCTTGCAGCACCTGCCGGCGGCTGAATGCGGGCAGTGACTGGGGCGCGCCCAGGCTCTTGTCACACGAGGCGAGGGGCGAGTGCTCGGGGGTGTTCATCTGGCAAATCCTTGAGGGTGAACAAAAATTGAACCGGAAAAAAGAAAGCGCCCGACGACACTGCAGTGAAGCTGTGCCGATCGGACGCCTTTGTCCAAAACCGCTTTGGTAACTGAAACTTGATCGTGCGGTACTCCGTTGCGCCGCGAGCAATGACACGCAACGACTGTGCCAGCGTGTATTCGGCCTGTCAG
The DNA here is from genome assembly GCA_943371685.1 of Bordetella parapertussis. Lineage (GTDB taxonomy): Bacteria > Pseudomonadota > Gammaproteobacteria > Burkholderiales > Burkholderiaceae_C > Ideonella > Ideonella parapertussis_A. Next base: position 3,240 of record CALRVU010000259.1, read on the forward strand.
CCCAGTTCGAGGCCATGAACGGGCCCGATGCAAGCGGGGTTTGCACCTGAATTGCGTGCGGGCGCCGGGCGCTGCACTGAAATGATGCGCTGCACAAGCGCCCGAATGTGTGCCTCTGCGGCGCCGATCCCGGCGCGCGCGGACTCAGTTCGCGGCGTAGAAGATGTAGTCGGCCTGGTAGCTCACCTGGCGGCGTTGGCCGGTCTGGCTGGCATCGCAGGCCTCGCTCGGTGCCACGCCACCGCGGGTGGCCAGGCGCTGGATGTAGCTCACGCCCTGCATGGCCCCGGCGCCCACGGCGGGATCGGCCTTGACCAGTTGCAGCGGGATGTTGCCGGCGCTGGCCGGCGCCACGGCCACCTGCTTGCCGCTGACCTTGGAGCCGTCCTTGGCCTCCCAGGTCGGGCCGGCGTAGTAGCGGCCGATGGTCTGGCCGGTCGCGTCCTTCAGGCTGGCCACGGGTGCCACGAACGCCCATTCAAAGGCGGTGGCCTGATCCTTCCGGGCTCGGCATTCATAGGTAATCTCGCCGTTGCCGGTGCTGGCCAGCACCTGCTGATGGCCGACCGGGGCGCGCACGGCCTCGGGCAAGGCGCTGTTGTCGATCAAGCGGGCCGGCGGCGGCGTCAGGCTGCTGCAGGCGCCCAGCAGGCTGGCCAGGCCGAGCACGGCCAAGGCGAGGTGGGTACGGTTCGAGGTGGGGAATCGGTTCGAGATCATGCGGGCTCCTGGCGGGCGTGTCAGAGGAAAGATCAGCAGACCGGTCCACCCGGTGGTGGACTGGCTGCCTGAAGCCTCTTACGCAGGCCGATCGCCACTGGATGCAGCGGCGCTCAGCCGGGCCGCGCAGGCCCTCAGATCTCGAGCTTGCCGACCGAGATGATCGGCCCGGTGGGCGCGCCGGTCGGTGATCCGCCGGTGGGCTCGACGCTGACGGCGAAGGCCGCCGTGTCCTTGAGCAACTGGGCGCGCAGCACCTGGGTGCTGTCGCCGCTGGCCACCAGGCCGAGCGAGCGGGGTGCGCCCTGCGCCGGCACGGCCCACAGCTCCAGCGCCCGGCCCGCGTCGATGGGTAGTGCGTCCAGCGGTTTGAGCACCAGGCCGCGGCCGTCGGCGCTGACGCTGGCCACGAAGCGGGCCTTGGCCAGCAAGGCCGGGCCGGCGGCCGCGGCTTCGTTGGGCGACATGACGATCAACACTGGCGCCTGCGGTGGCACCGGCAGCGACAGGGCCACCGCCAGCGTCAGGGCGGCCGTGCTGGCCAGGGCCGTGGCCGCCCGCCAGGGCAGCAGGCGCTGCCACCAGCGCTGGGCCGCCTCGCTGCTGCTGGCCTGCAGGGAGAACAGGCGGGCCTCGATGGCTGTCCAGACCGCGGGCGAGGGCTGGACAGGCCGGACCATGCCGGCCAGCGGGGTCAGGGCGTCCTGCCAACGGGCCACGGCCGTCCGCAGGGTCGGGTGGGCTGGCAGCAGGGTCTCGAATCGGCGCCGGGCGGCGCCTTGCAAGGTGCCGAGCACGTATTCAGAGGCCAGGCGGTCGGCCAGCGCGGTGCGGGAGTAGTCCATGTCAGGCTCCGCTCGGGGTCAGTGCGCCGGCCCGTTCCAGGCAGCCCCGCAGGGCCTGCAGGCCGCGCCGCACCCAGCTCTTGACGGTGCCCAGGGGCTGGCTCAGGTGGCTGGCCACTTCGGCGTGGCTCAGGCCGTCGTAGAAGGCCAGGGCCAGGGTCTGCTGCTGTTCGCCGCTCAGGCTGCGCAGGCACAGCTTCACGGCGCGGGCCTCCATGGCCTGGCTCAGCAGGTCCATCGGGCCGTCGTCCTCAGAGGCCAGTTGGGCCAGCATGTCGTCATCCTCGTCATCCGCCGTGGTGGAGCGCGCCGTGACCTCTTGCGGTTCGGTCTGGCGGCGGCGCAGGCTGTCGATGGCACGGTTGCGCGCCACCGCGGTCATCCAGGTCAGGGCCTGGGCACGCTGGGCATCAAAGCTGCCCGCAGCGCCCCAGATCTTGACGAATACCTCTTGCAGCAGGTCTTCGGCCTGGGCCCGGTCCTTGTTGATACGCAGGATCACGCCCAGCAGATGCGCCGAGCTTTGCTGATACAAAGTGGCAAAGGCGGCGCGGTCGCCCAGGGCGGTGCGCGACAGCAGTCGGGCCAGTTCCTGGCTGCGCTCATTGGGCGGGGTAGGTGGCATGGTGTCGTCGGAGCCCAAGGCTGGCGTGGAAGGGGGGTGGCGTGGATTCTAGGTTTCCCTGCTCAGC
>CALRVU010000260.1:0-5465 GCA_943371685.1 Bordetella parapertussis
CCCCTGAGCCCGCCCGCACGGCCCTGCCCCCCCTGACGCCCCCTGAACACCCGCCCACCGCTTTGCCCATGACCACTCTGATCCGCACCACCCCATTCCGCGCCTCATTCAGCCTGCTGGCACTGGCGGCCTTGCTGGCCGTGCAACCCCAGCCTGCCTTTGCCCAGGCGGCGGCACCCGCAGCGGCTGCGGCCAGCGGGCCGGCCAAGGCGGCGCTCACGGTCAGCGTGGTCAGCCCCCGCGCGGCCGAGGTGCCTTTGGTGCTCTCGGCCAACGGCAACATCGCCGCCTGGCAAGAGGCGGTGATTGGCAGCGAGGCCAATGGCCTGCGGCTGGCCGAGCTGCGGGCCGAGGTGGGCGACCAAGTGAAGCGCGGCCAGGTGCTGGCCCGCTTTGCGACGGACGCGGTGGCGGCCGACCTGGCCCAGGTGCAAGCCGCCCTGGCCGAGGCCGAAGCCACCGCGGCCGAGGCCACGGCCAATGCCGACCGCACCCGCAGCCTGAAGGACAGCGGCGCCTACAGCGCCCAGCAGATAGGCGAGTCATTGACGGCCGAGACCACGGCCAAGGCCCGGCTGGCCAGCCAGCGCGCCCAGTTGCAGGCCCAGCAGCTGCGGATGAAGCAGACGGAGGTGCTGGCGCCCGACGACGGCCAGATCAGCGCCCGCAGCGCCACCCTGGGCGCGGTGGCGCCGGCCGGCACCGAGCTGTTCCGGCTGATCCGCAACGGCCGACTGGAGTGGCGGGCCGAGGTGCAGGCGGCCGAGCTGTCGCGCATCAAGCCGGGGCTGCGGGCCACGCTGACGACGCCGTCGGGCCGGCAAGTGGCAGGCACGGTGCGCAAGGTGGCGCCCACGGTGGACTCGAACAGCCGCAGCGGCCTGGTCTATGTGGACCTGCAGCCCAGTGCCGACAGCGACGCCCGCGCCGGCATGTTTGCGCGTGGCGAGTTCAAGTTCGAGGCCCGCCGCGCGCTGACGCTGCCGGCCTCGGCCCTGCTGCTGCGCGACGGCTTCCAGATGGTGATGCGGGTGGGCGCGGACAACCGCGTGAGCCAGGTCAAGGTGAAGGTGGTGAGCCGCGACGGCGACCAGGTGGCGGTGGAGGGCCTGGCGGCCGAGGCCCGCGTGGTGCAGCGCGGCGCGGCGTTCTTGAGCGACGGTGACACGGTGCGGGTGGTGGCCGATGCCGCTGCGGCCAAGCCCTGATCGCCCGCCCGTTGACCTCTTCTGAAAGAACGCGCCCATGAACGTTTCCGCCTGGTCGATCAAGAACCCGATACCGGCCATCATGCTGTTCGTGCTGCTCACGCTGGCCGGGCTGATGAGCTTCAGCTCGATGAAGGTGCAGCAGTTCCCGGACCTGGAGCTGCCCACCGTCAGCGTCACCGCATCGCTGCCCGGCGCGTCGCCGTCGCAGATGGAGACCGAGGTCGCGCGCAAGCTCGAGAACTCGGTCGCCACGCTGCAGGGCGTCAAGCACATCTACAGCAAGGTGCAAGACGGCAGCGCGACCATCACGGTCGAGTTCCGGCTGGAGAAGCCCACCCAAGAGGCGGTGGACGATGTGCGCGACGCCGTCAACCGCGTGCGCTCGGACCTGCCCGCTGACCTGCGCGATCCGCAGATCAGCAAGCTCAATCTGTCGGGCGCGCCGATCCTGACCTATACCGTGGCGGCCAGCCGCATGGACGACGAGAGCCTGAGCTGGTTCGTCGACAACGAGGTGACCAAGGCCCTGCTGAGCGTGAACGGCGTGGGCTCGGTGGCGCGGGTGGGCGGCGTGACGCGCGAGGTGCGCGTCGAGCTGGACCCGGCCCGCCTGCTGGCCCTGGGTGCCACGGCGGCCGATGTGTCGCGCCAGTTGCGCGCGGTGCAACAAGAGTCATCGGGCGGCCGCACCGACTTTGGCGGGGCCGAGCAGACGGTGCGCGCCATTGCCACGGTCAAGTCGGCCGAGGAACTGGCCGCACTCGACATCCCCTTGAGCGACGGCCGGCGCGTCCGCCTGTCGCAGGTGGCCACGGTGGCCGACACGGTGGCCGAGCAGCGCAGCGCGGCCCTGCTGGACGGCAAGCCGGTAGTGGGTTTCGAGATCACCCGCAGCAAGGGCGCCAGCGAGCTGGAGGTGCGCGACGGCGTGAGCCGGGTGCTGGACGGCCTGCGCGCCGCCCACCCGGATGTGGAGTTCAAGCTGGCCTTCAACCTGGTTGACCAGGTGCAGGACGACTACGACGGCTCGATGACCCTGCTCTACGAGGGCGCCATCCTGGCCGTGATCGTGGTGTTTGCCTTTTTGCGCGACTGGCGGGCCACGCTGGTGGCCGCCACGGCCCTGCCGCTGTCGGTCATCCCGGCATTCATCGGCATGGCCTGGCTGGGGTTTTCGGTCAACACGGTGACGCTGCTGAGCTTGTCGCTGGTGGTGGGCATTTTGGTGGACGACGCGATCGTCGAGATCGAGAACATCGTGCGCCACCTGCGCATGGGCAAGAGCCCGCTGCAGGCGGCCATGGAGGCGGCCGACGAGATCGGCCTGGCCGTGATCGCCACCACCTTCACCCTGATCGCGGTGTTCTTGCCCACGGCCTTCATGAGCGGGATCCCGGGCAAGTTCTTCAAGCAGTTTGGCTGGACGGCGGCGCTGGCGGTGTTCGCGTCGCTGGTGGTGGCGCGGGCGCTCACGCCGATGATGGCGGCCTACCTGCTCAAGCCCATTGCCGAGCATGGCGAGCCGCCGGATGGCAAGGTGATGAGCCTGTACATGCGGGCAGCCACCTGGTGCGCCCGGAACCGGCTGATCACGATGTTGGCAGCCGGCATGTTCTTCTTCGGCTCCATCTCGCTGGTGCCGCTGCTGCCCACGGGCTTCATCCCGGCCGACGACTATGGCCAGAGCCAGGTGAGCATTGAGCTGCCACCGGGCAGCACCTTCAAGGACACGCTGGCTGCGGCCGAGCAGGCCCGCGCGCTGGTGCAGCAAAGCAGCCATGTCAAACAGGTCTACACGGCCGTGGGCGGTGGCGCCTCGGGCAGCGACCCGTTTGCTGGCGGCGGCGGTGCCTCCGAGGTGCGCAAGGCCAGCCTGACGCTGACGCTGACGGCGCGCGAAGACCGGCCCGGCGTGCGCAAGCAGTCGATCGAGGCCGAGCTGCGGCAACTGATGCAGCAGTTGCCCGGCGCCCGCGTCAAGGTGGGCCTGGGCGGCAATGGCGAGACCTATGTGCTGGTGCTCTCGGGCGACGACGGCCTGGCCTTGGCCCAAGCCGCCCAAGCCGTGGAGCGCGACCTGCGCACCATCCCCGGCCTGGGCAACATCGCGTCCACCGCCAGCCTGGTGCGGCCGGAGCTGGTGGTGCGGCCCGACGCGGCCCGCGCCGCCGACGCCGGCATCACCACCGCCGCCATTGCCGACACCCTGCGCATTGCCACCACGGGCGACTACGACAGCGGCCTGGCCAAGCTCAATCTGGCGCAGCGGCAGGTGCCCATCGTCGTGCGGCTGCCTGAGTCAGCCCGGCAAGACCTGGCGCTGATGGGCCAGCTGACGGTGCCCGGCAAGGCTGGCCCGGTGCCGCTGGCCAGCGTGGCCAGCCTGGGCCTGGAGAGCGGCCCGGCGCAGATCGACCGCTATGACCGGCAGCGCAACGTCAACTTCGACATCGAGCTGAACAGCCAGCCGCTGGGCGACGTGGCCGCGCTGATTGAAAAACTGCCCAGCCTGCAGCAGCTGCCCGCCGGCGTGCGCCAGACCACGCTGGGCGACGCCGAGGTGATGGGCGAGCTGTTTGCCAGCTTTGGCCTGGCCATGCTGACCGGCGTGCTGTGCATCTACATCGTGCTGGTGCTGCTGTTCAAGGGCTTCATGCAGCCGGTCACCATCCTGGCGGCGCTGCCGCTGTCGTTGGGCGGGGCTTTTGTGGCGCTGCTGCTCACCCACAGCGCGTTCTCCATGCCCTCGCTCATCGGCCTGATCATGCTGATGGGCATTGCAACCAAGAACTCGATCCTGCTGGTGGACTACATGATCATTGCCCGGCGCGAGGGCATGAGCCGCTGGGACGCGGTGCTGGACGCCTGCCACAAGCGCGCCCGGCCCATCGTCATGACCACCATCGCCATGGGCGCCGGCATGATGCCGATTGCCCTGGGCCTGGGCAGCGACCCGAGCTTCCGCCAGCCCATGGCGGTGTCGGTCATCGGTGGCCTGATCACCTCGACCTTTTTGAGCTTGCTCGTCATACCGGTGGTCTTCACTTACGTGGATGATCTGGTGCAGTTCAGCGCGCGGCTGTGGGGTAAGCGCAGCCCGGCCGCCCAACCCCAAGCCGCACCAACTCAAGCCGCCCCAACTCAAGCCGATCAGCCATGAAACCGATCCGCCCACCCGCTTTGACTCGACGCGCCCTGCTGGGCCTGGGCGCCGGCCTGGCGCTGGGCGCGCTGACCCGCGCCAGCGCGCAAGAGCAGGCCGCGTCAGCCCCCGCCCCGGCCACCAGCGCCAGCGAGCGGGGCACCAGTGCCAGCGAGCCGGGCGCGGCGCCCCCCTGGCGGCTGGTCGATCTGAACTGGGTCGACAAGGCGCGAGACCGCGCGGTGCCCGCCCGGCTCTATCTGCCCGAGGGCAATGCGGCGGTGCCACTGCTGGTGTTCTCGCACGGCATTGGCGGCTCGCGCTTTGGCTACAGCTACCTGGGCAAGCACCTGGCGGCCAACGGCGTGGCCTGCCTGCACCTGCAACATGTGGGCAGCGACCGCTCGATCTGGGCCGGCAATCCGCTGGGCCTGGTGGGCCGGCTGCAAGGAGCCGCGCAAGACACCGAGGCCATGGCCCGCGCCGCCGACCTGCGCTTTGCGCTGGACAGCGTGCTGGCGCCCGGCCCGCTGGCCGAGCGCATTGATGCGCAGCGGCTGGCCGCCGGCGGGCACTCGTATGGCGCCAACACCACGATGCTGGCGGCCGGTGCGCGGGTGCTGCGCGACGGTCAGCCGCTCAAGCTGAGCGAGCCGCGCCTCAAGGGCGTGCTGCTGCTGTCGGCGCCGCCGTTCTATGGCGAGACCGATCTGCGCGCGGTGCTCAGCCCGGTGCAATTGCCGGCCCTGCACATCACCACCACCGAGGACGTGATCAACGTGCCCGGCTATCACAGCCCGGTCGAAGACCGCTACGCCATCTACGCCGCCATGGGCAGCCCGCACAAGGCGCTGGCCGTGTTCGACTGGGGCTCGCACAGCATCTTTACCGACCGCAGCGGCCCCGGCGGGCCCGAGCTGAACGCCCGCGTCAAACAGGCCACGCAAGACTTGTCATTGGCCTGGCTGCAAGCGGTGTTGGCGCCCAGCGGCGGCGGCACCCCGGCCCTGCCCGCGGCCAGCGCCCTGCGCAGCGCGCGCGACAAGCACGCCAGCCTGCTGGCCCGCTTCGAGGCCACGGGCTGACCCCCCTTGTTTGAAGGTCGTCGCCGC
>CALRVU010000261.1:0-5453 GCA_943371685.1 Bordetella parapertussis
GTCACCTTTGCTGGCGAGACCGTGCACATCCTCGGTTTTGACTTTGACCCGCTGAACCCGGCGCTGGTGGAGGGCCTGCACCAGCTGCGTGCTGGCCGCAATGCCCGCGCCCGCGCCATGGGCGATAGCTTGGCCGAAGCAGGCATCCCCGGCGCCTACGAGGGTGCCGTGGCCTATGCCGCCAACCCCGAGCTGGTGTCGCGCACGCACTTCGGCCGCTTTCTGGTCGACCAAGGCCATTGCAGCTCGATGCACGAGGTGTTCCAGCGCTACCTGAAAGAGGGCAAGCCGGGCTTTGTGAACCACCGCTGGGCCGGCCTGGGCGAGGCCCTGGGCTGGATCACCGGCGCCGGCGGCGTGGCCGCCATCGCCCACCCGGCCCGCTACCGATTCACGCCCACTGAAGAGTTCGCCTTGTTCGGCGAGTTCCAGGCCCATGGCGGCCGGGCAGTGGAAGTCACCTGCGGCAGCCACTTCCCCGATGAAGTGACGCGCTACGCCGGCATGGCTGCGGAGTTTGACCTGCTGGCCTCACGCGGCAGCGACTTTCATGCCCCCGGCGAGAGCCGGGTCGACTTGGGCGCCCTGCCCGACTTGCCCGGCAAGACGGTGCCGGTGTGGAGCTTGTGGGCCGACCGGATCCAGGAGCGCCCTGCAGTGCAGCGCGCCGCCGAAGCCCTGCGCTGAGGTCGGCCGCCGCCACGGTCAGCCAGGGCAAGGTGGCCAACCCACTGCCACAATCACGCCATGTCCCAGTACTTTGAAGTCCACCCCGAAACGCCGCAGTTGCGCCTGATCAAGCAGGCTGCGCAGATCCTGCACAGCGGAGGCGTGGTGGCCGTGCCCACCGACTCCAGCTATGCCCTGGTCTGCCACCTGGACGACAAGGCCGCTGCCGAACGGCTGCGCCGCATCCGCCAGGTCGACGACAAACACCACCTCACGCTGCTCTGCCGCGACCTGTCCGAGCTGGCCAACTACGCCAAAGTCGACAACCGGCAGTTCCGGCTGCTGAAATTGGGGACGCCGGGACCGTTCACCTTCATCCTCGAGGCCACCAAAGAGGTGCCGCGCAGGCTATCGCACCCATCGCGCCGCACCATCGGCCTGCGCGTGCCCGAGCACCGGGTGCTGCAGGCGCTGCTCGAGGAACTGGGCCAGCCGCTGCTGGCCACCACGCTGATCGCGCCAGGCGAGACCGAGGCCCTGAACGAAGCCAGCGAGATCCGCGCCCGCTTCCAGAAGCAGCTGCAGGCCGTGATCGATGCTGGCGCCTGCGCCCTGCAGCCCACCACCATCATCGACCTGACGGGTGATGACCCGGTGGTGCTGCGCGAAGGCCAGGGCGACCCGGCGACCTTGGGACTCTGATCGGCAGCGGCGCGACCGCCGCGCCGGATCAAACCGCTGCGGTGACGACGATCTCGACCTTCCACTCGGGCTTGGCCAGGGCAGCCTGAACCGTGGCCCGGGGCGGGGTGTGGCCCGGCACTACCCACTGATCCCAGACGGCATTCATGCCCGGGAAATCGGCCAGGTCAGCCAGGAAGATCTGCGCACGCAAGACCTTGGTCTTGTCGCTGCCGGCCTTGGCCAGCAGCGCGTCGATGGCGGCCAGTACCTGGGCCGTCTGGCCGCCGATGTCTTGCGAGCCGTCTTCGGCCACCTGGCCAGCCAGGTAGCAGACGCCGTTGAAAACGGCCATCTCGGACATGCGCGCGCCGATGTCAAAACGTTGGATCATTTCAGTGCTTTCCTTTGCGGTTCTTGCGATGGGGGTGGTCGCGGTGCGGCTTCTCATGCGCATGCGACTTCGGTGCGGGGCCCGCCGGCGGTGCTGCCGCCTTCTGACCCAGCCGGGATTCGGTGCCAGCCAGCAGCTTCTTGATGTTGGCCTCGTGGCGCCAGATCAGCAGCAGGCTCATCACGGCAATCGGCAAGGCGACTGCTGACGGCCGCCAGATCAACAGCTGGTAAAAGGGTGCGAATGCCGCAGCGGCGATGGCTGCCAGCGAGGAATAGCGGCTGAACACTGCGACGATCAACCAGGTGGCCAGCGTGGCCAGACCCAGCCAGGGGTTGAGTGCCATCAGCACGCCCGCTGCCGTGGCCACGCCCTTGCCGCCCTGGAAGCGGAAGAACACCGGCCACAGATGGCCCAGGAACGCCGCCAGACCGATCAGGCCGATCGTCAGGCTGCCCCAACCCAAGCGGGCCTGCAGCATCAAGGCCACGATCACCGGGGCGTAGCCCTTCAAGGCGTCAAACGCCAAGGTCAGCAAAGCGGCGGCCTTGTTGCCCGAGCGCAGCACATTGGTGGCGCCGGGGTTGCCCGAGCCATAGGAACGGGGGTCGTTCAAACCCATCAAGCGGCTGATGATGACCGCGAACGACAACGAGCCGATCGCGTAGGCCAGCAACAAAGCCAGCAGGGTGATTCCAAAGTCCATGTCGGATGCGCAGCAGCAAGAACGGGCCCGAAGTGTAAGCTGGCGCGTCCTGCACGCTGACCCTCACCCCGCCTGCCATGCCCATGTCGCCCATCGCCCCTGCCCCGTCGAACTGGCCGCAGCGTCAACACAACGACCTGCATGAGGAACTGCATGCCCGGCCACCGCTGTCGGTGGTGGCTGGCAGCGTGGTGTCGTACTGGGTGCACTGGCAGATGGACGCGACCCATGCGGCCGACGCCATGAGTGCCTTGTGCGCCAGCCTGGGTGAGCCCGGACCGGCACCCGGCGCCCGTCACCATGTGCTGCGCAGCGCGGGCTGGGCACTCAAGTTCGAGCGCCACGGCGAGTTCATCAGCTGGCAGATGACCTGGCGCCTGCCCGACGGATCACAGCCGCCGGACCGCGAAAGGCTGCAAGCACTGATGGCAGAAGCCACCGCCACCGCCCTGCTGCCCGCCGATTTCGTGTCGCGCCTGTCCGGCCCGGGTTCGGGCCAGATGATCTCGGCAGCCCACGTGCTGCTGCTCTCGGCCGACGACCAGAGCGTCAGCCTGTGCCGCCGCCTGCTCGACACGCCCGACGGCAGCGACCGGTTGCCGCTGATCGGCGCCCATGTGTCGGACGGCGCAGCCACCGTCTTCACCCGGCTGGAACTGGGCAGCGACGGCTTCACCCGTTTCGTATTGCTCGACCATGGCCTGAGCCAGGACCAATCCGCACGGTCGGTGCAGCGCCTGTGCGAGATCGAGGCCTACCGCATGCTGGCCATGCTGGGCTTTCCGGTGGCCCAGCAAGAGGCCGGCGCACTGGCCGCGCTGGAGGCCAGCCTGCAGGGCATCGTCGACGCCATGGCCAACCAGGATGCGCATGACGACGCCAGCGCCCTGGAGACCCTGACCCGACTGGCCGCCGAGGTCGAACACAGCGCCTCACGCACCCGCTACCGCTTCTCGGCCACCCGTGCCTACCGCGCCATCGTCGAGGACCGGGTGTCCGGTCTGCGCGAGCAACGCATCCCCGGCGTGCGCACCCTGGGCGGCTTTCTGGGCCGGCGGTTTGAGCCGGCCATGGCCTTGTGCGACAGCACCGACCGCCGCCTGACCGACATCGCCGAGCGCATCAACCGGGCCCTCAGCCTGGCGCGGGTCCGTGTCGAGATGACCCGCGAGGCCAGCAACCAGGCGCTGTTCCGGGCCCTGGTGCGGCGCCAGCAGTTGCAGCTGCGGCTGCAGCAGACGGTGGAAGGCCTGTCAGTGGTCGCGATCAGCTACTACGCCCTCAGCCTGATCGGTTATCTGGCCAAAGCCGCCAAGTCCGTGCCGCAGTTGGAGCCCTACCACCTGCAACCGGAAATCGTGGTCGGCATCGCCGTGCTGCCCGTGGTGGCCAGCGTGGCCTGGATGGTGCGGCGGCTCAAGCACCCGATTGACGATTGAATCCGCATCGTCCGACCCTTGTCATCGGCTGAGTACAAACTCACGCCAACCAGGCTGCGCCGAGTCAGAAGAGGGCGCAATGCATCCTCAATCGAGCGGATGCATGCATTGAATTGATCCCGCCGACTCAGTTACGTTCAGCCACACATTCGATACCAAGGCCCACCATGACCCGATCCCTTGCCCCTCAGGCATCCGCCGACGCCGAATCATCCGACCATCGAAGCGCCCCAGGACTGCTGCTGATCGGCGACGACACTGACAACCGTCTGGTCGGTGGCAAGCACCAGGACACCCTGGACGGCGGCACCGGTGCCGACACCCTGGTCGGCGGCGCGGGCGGCGACCTCTACATCGCCGACAGCGCGGGCGATGTGATCGAGGAAGCCAACGGCGGCGGCTACGACATCGTCAAGGCCAGCGTCAACTGGACGCTGCAAGGCAAGCTGGCCAAGCTGGTCCTGACCGGCAACGACGACCTGAGCGGCACCGGCAACGGACTGGACAACAAGCTGACCGGCAACAAGGGCAACAACTGGCTGGACGGCGGCAGCGGTGCCGACCTGATGTCCGGCGGCATGGGCAACGACAGCTATGTGGTGGACAACCTGTCCGACATCGTCAACGACTATGCCGGCGAGGGCACTGACACCGTGCTCAGCGCCGTCAACTGGAGCCTGGGCCTGGCCACCGAGAACCTGACCCTGACCGGCAAGCTCAACCTCTGGGCTGAGGGCAACCAGCTGGCCAATGTCCTGACGGGGAACAGCGGCAACAACACCCTGATGGGCCATGAAGGCAATGACACCTTGAACGGCAAGCAAGGCGTCGACACGATGTGGGGCGGCACGGGCAACGACGTCTACTTTATTGACAGCTCGAAAGACTCCATCATGGAGGACAAAGATGCAGGCAAGGACACCATCAAATCAGAGGTAAGTTGGACCCTGCAGGCCAATTTCGAGGATCTTGTGCTGCTGGGGAGCAGCAACTTCAATGCGACCGGCAACAGTGCGAACAACCTGCTGGTCGGCAACAGCGGCGACAACATCCTGGATGACAGTGCAGGCGGTAACAAGAACACACTTGAAGGGGGTGCCGGCAACGACACGCTGATCGCCAATGGTGGCGATGACTTGCTCGACGGTGGAGCCGGTATCGACGAGATGCGTGGCGGTTCCGGGGATGACATATACGTCGTGGACGACACGTCAGATCAAGTGACCGAGACCGGCCTCTACGACCATGACGTGGTGCAGAGCTATGCGTCCTGGAGCATGTCAGACAACCTCGAGCAACTGACACTGATGGGCTCGGCAGCCATCGACGGCACCGGGAACAAGCTCTCTAACCTCATCGAAGGCAATGCTGCGGACAACCGGTTGTACGGTGGCGACGGAGACGACCACCTTAGCGGCGGGAAGGGCAACGACGTCTTGAGCGGGGACGGCGGCCATGACGAGCTCGCCGGTGGCGCCGGCGACGATGAACTGTCTGGCGGCAGCGGCAACGACACCTTGGATGGCTATACCGGCATGGACCTCATGCGTGGCGGCGCCGGCGA
>CALRVU010000262.1:0-5435 GCA_943371685.1 Bordetella parapertussis
ATGATCTGCTCTTTCACGCCGATGTTGTAGTTGCCACGACCATCGAACGAGCGACCCGAGATACCACGGAAGTCACGAACGCGGGGCAGAGCCACGGTCACGAAACGGTCCAGGAATTCGAACATGCGGGCGCCACGCAGGGTGACCATGCAGCCGATCGGCACTTGTTCGCGGATCTTGAAACCGGCGATGGCCTTCTTCGACTTGGTCACCACAGGCTTCTGGCCTGCGATCTTGGTCAGGTCACCGACCGCATGGTCCATGACCTTCTTGTCGGCGACGGCCTCGCTCACACCCATGTTCAGGGTGATCTTGGTCAGACGCGGCACTTCCATCACCGACGTGTAGCCGAACTTGGCCACCAGATCGGGGACCACTTTGGCCAGGTAGTACGCCTGCAGACGTGCGACGACTGCGGCTTGTTGCTGTTGACTCATGTTGAGTACCCTGCCTTAGGCCTTGATCTCGTCGCCACTGGACTTGAACACCCGGACGCGCTTGCCATCGGCGAGCGTCTTGATGCCCACGCGGTCAGCCTTGGCGGCTGCTGCGTTCCAAATGGCGATGTTGGACTGGTGAATCGGCATGGTCTTGTCGATCACACCGCCGGTGGTGCCCTTCATGGGGTTCGGCTTGACGTGCTTCTTGACCATGTTCACGCCTTCGACGACCACATGGTCCTCGTCAACGCGCAGAGTCACCGTGCCACGCTTGCCCTTGTCACGCCCAGTCAGGACGACGACCTGGTCACCTTTGCGAATCTTGTTCATCGCGCTTCCTTAGTCTTGGCGAGGCCTTAGAGGACCTCAGGCGCCAGCGACACGATCTTCATGAAGCGCTCAGTGCGCAGTTCACGCGTCACCGGGCCGAAGATGCGGGTGCCGATCGGCTCCAGCTTGGCATTGAGCAGAACGGCTGCATTGCCGTCAAACTTGACGAGCGAGCCATCCTGGCGGCGCACGCCCTTGGCGGTGCGAACCACCACGGCGCTGTAGACCTCGCCCTTCTTGACGCGGCCGCGCGGTGCAGCTTCTTTGATGCTCACCTTGATGATGTCACCGATGCCGGCGTACCGACGCCGAGATCCGCCCAGCACCTTGATGCACATGACAGACTTGGCGCCCGTGTTGTCCGCGACATCAAGCCGCGATTGCATTTGGATCATGTCTAGTCCCCAACTTGCTCCCGCCCGCGCCACCCCCGCGGCAGCGCATGAACGGTCAGTCTTGGTCCCGTCTGACCTGCCACCCAAGAATTGAGCAGCAGATTGTTTGGGTCTGAAACCGGGGAGCGCCTCGCCTCGGGTGGTCAACGGTTTTACTCGTTGGCTTACGGGCGCACGCTCATCCGGCGAAGCTGATCATTATGCAGCAGTTCGCTGCACCGTGTCAACAACCTATTTGCACGCGAGTCAAAGGCCCTGCGCCTGCTTCAGCAGCGTCTGCGCGTCACTGACCTCGAACTTGCCAGGCGCCTCGACGTTCAATGTGCGGACCACGCCATCAACCGCCAGCAAGGAGTAACGCTGCGAACGCAGGCCCATGCCCCGCGAGGTGAGGTCGAGCGTCAGGCCAGTCGCATCGGCGAAATCAGCCGAGCCGTCGGCCATCATGCGAACCGCACCAGCGGTCTTCTGATCGCGCCCCCACGCCCCCATGACAAAGGCATCATTGACCGAGACACACCAGATCTCGTCCACACCCGCCGCCCGAAAGTCCTCGGCGGCAGCCACATAGCCGGGCACATGCTGGGCCGAGCAGGTCGGCGTGAATGCACCAGGCAACGCGAAGATGGCAATCTTCTTGCCAGCTGCGATGGCGGGCACGTCAAAGGCATTGGGCCCGAGACTGCAGCCGCCACCTTCTACTTCAATGAACTCCTGCAGACTCACTGCGGGCAAGGTATCGCCAACTTTCAACATTCATAGCTCCCGAGAAAAAAAAAAGGCCGGTCGCCAGATTACCAGCGTACCGACCTTGAGCACTCTGCGAATGGCTTTCACCATTCAGAGGGCATTTCAGACCATCAGACCAGACGTGCCTTCTCGACCAACCGGGTCACGACCCAGTTCTTGGTCTTGGACATCGGACGGGTCTCGGAGATCTCGACGGTGTCACCCATGTGGCACTCATTGGTCTCGTCGTGGGCGTGATACTTGCGCGAGCGGGCGACGATCTTGCCGTACAGCTCATGCTTGACCCGACGCTCCACCAGGACCGTGATGGTCTTGGCGCGCTTGTCGCTGACCACGCGGCCGACCAGCGTCCGGGTGTTCGAGGTCTTTTCTGCGGGCGTGCCCACAGCTTCTTGAGCTTGCGTCATTTCGCCGCTCCCTTCTTCTTTTCGGCCAGGATGGTCTTGGCACGAGCGATGTCGCGGCGGGTATTGCCCAGCAGCGTGTGATTGCTCAGCTGCTGAGTGCCCTTTTGCATGCGCAGGTTGAAGTGCGCCCGCAGGAGGTCGGTGACTTCCTTTTCGAGCGCGGCCACATCCTTGGCTCGCAGTTCAGTTGCATTCATGATGGTGATTCCTCTCAGAGGCCGATCTGGCGGGCCACGAAGGTGCAACGCAGCGGCAGCTTTGCAGCAGCCAGCGTGAACGCTTCGCGAGCCAGCGCTTCCGGCACGCCATTGACCTCGTAGAGCACCTTGCCGGGCTGGATCTCAGCCACGTAGTACTCTGGATTGCCCTTGCCGTTACCCATGCGGACTTCAGCTGGCTTTTGCGAGATCGGCTTGTCCGGGAAGATGCGGATGAAGATCCGACCGCCACGCTTGATGTGACGCGAGATCGCGCGGCGAGCCGCTTCGATCTGGCGCGCCGTCAAACGACCACGCTCGGTAGCCTTCAGGCCGAACTCGCCGAAAGACACGTTGGCACCGCGGGTTGCGACGCCCGTGTTGCGGCCCTTCTGTTCCTTGCGGAACTTGCGACGGGATGGTTGCAGCATGCTTATTCTCCTTTGCCTTCACCGCCGACAGGCGCTGCGACCTTGCGCACGCGCTTGACGCCGGGGGCGCCGCCAGGGGCAGCCGCTTCAACCGGACGGTCGGTGCGCGGAGCGCCACGATCCGCACCCGGAGCACCACGGTCACCGCCCGGACGGCCACGGCCAGCCGGAGCACCAGGACGGGTATTGCGACGCGGACGACGATCGTCTTCCTGCGCATCACTCTTGATCACCGGCGCATCGCCGTTGGCCAGGCGGTCACCGCGATAGACCCAGACCTTGCAACCAATCACGCCGTAGGTCGTCTTGGCTTCAGAGAAGCCATAGTCGATGTCGGCCTTCAGGGTGTGAAGGGGCACTCGGCCTTCGCGATACCACTCGCAACGAGCGATTTCGATGCCGTTCAGACGGCCCGACGACATGATCTTGATGCCCAGGGCGCCCAGACGCATCGCGTTCTGCATCGCGCGCTTCATGGCACGACGGAACATGATGCGCTTTTCGAGCTGCTGGGTGATCGAGTCGGCGATCAGCTGTGCATCGATTTCAGGCTTGCGCACTTCTTCGATGTTCACAGCCACTGGCACGCCGAGGCGGCGCGTCAGTTCGGCCTTCAGGTTCTCGATGTCTTCACCCTTCTTGCCGATCACCACGCCCGGACGGGCGGAGTAGATCGTGATGCGGGCGTTCTTGGCAGGACGCTCGATCAGGATGCGTGACACGGCAGCGCTCTTGAGGCGGGTCTTGAGGTACTCGCGCACCTCCAGGTCCTCGGCGAGCATGCCGGCAAAATTCCGGTTGTTCGCATACCAGCGCGACGCCCATGCACGGGTGACGGGCAGGCGGAAGCCGGTCGGGTGGATTTTCTGTCCCATGGTCTTCCTTTTGGCTTAGTTGCCCACGGTCACGTAGATATGGCAGGTGCCCTTGCTGATGCGATTGCCACGACCCTTTGCACGGGCCGAGAAACGCTTCAGCGTGGTGCCTTGCTCCACGTAGATCGAGGTGACCTTCAGTTCGTCAATGTCAGCGCCGTCGTTGTGCTCGGCGTTGGCGATGGCGCTCTCGAGCGCCTTCATGACGATGCCTGCGGCCTTTTTCTGCGTGAAGGCCAGGATGTTCAGAGCCTGATCCACCTTCTTGCCGCGAATGAGGTCGGCAACCAGACGGCCTTTGTCAGCCGACAGTCGCACGCCACGGACGATTGCTTTCGTTTCCATCGTCGTGTCCTTTACTTCTTGGCCTTTTTGTCCGCCGGATGACCCTTGAACGTACGGGTCAGTGCGAACTCGCCCAACTTGTGGCCGACCATTTGGTCGGTCACATACACAGGCACGTGCTGCTTGCCGTTGTGCACGGCAATCGTCAGGCCAATGAAGTCAGGCAGGATGGTGGAGCGGCGCGACCAGGTCTTGATCGGCTTCTTGTCCTTGATGGCGACGGCTTTCTCAGCCTTGGCCAGAAGGTGGTGGTCCACGAAGGGACCCTTCTTGAGTGAACGTGACATGGTGTCCGCGCCTTACTTCTTGCGACGCGAGACGATGAACGTCTGCGTGCGCTTGTTG
Source organism: Bordetella parapertussis (assembly GCA_943371685.1). GTDB lineage: Bacteria > Pseudomonadota > Gammaproteobacteria > Burkholderiales > Burkholderiaceae_C > Ideonella > Ideonella parapertussis_A. The sequence goes on from CALRVU010000262.1 coordinate 4,516, forward strand.
TTGCGAGTACGGTAGCCCTTGGTCAGCGTGTTCCACGGCGACACAGGCGCTTGACCCTCGCCGGTGCGGCCTTCGCCGCCGCCGTGCGGGTGGTCCACCGGGTTCATGGCGGTACCGCGAACGGTCGGGCGGATGCCCTTCCAGCGGATCGCACCGGCCTTGCCGTACTGGCGCAGGTTGTGCTCTTCGTTGCTCACTTCACCGATGGTGGCGCGGCAATCGACGTGAATCTTGCGGACTTCACCCGAGCGCAAGCGAACCTGCGAGTAAGTGCCTTCGCGGGCCATCAGCGTGACGGAGGTGCCAGCCGAGCGGCAGATCTGCGCGCCCTTGCCAGGCAGCATCTCCACGCAATGGATGGTCGAACCCACGGGGATGTTGCGGATCGGCAGGGTGTTGCCCGCCTTGATCGGTGCCTCGGCGCCGCTCAAGATGGTCGAACCCACCACCAGGCCACGCGGCGCGATGATGTAGCGACGCTCACCGTCGGCATAGCACACCAGAGCGATGTGAGCCGTGCGGTTCGGATCGTATTCAATGCGCTCGACCTTGGCCGGAATCCCGTCCTTGTTGCGCTTGAAGTCAACCACGCGGTAGTGGTGCTTGTGACCACCGCCCTTGTGGCGAACCGTGATGTGACCGTTGTTGTTGCGGCCGGAGTTCTGCTTCTGGGGTTCCAGCAGCGAAGCTTCCGGAGCACCCTTGTGCAGGTGCTTGTGCACCACCTTGACGACGGCACGGCGGCCGGCGGAGGTCGGTTTGACTTTGACGACTGCCATGATTTACGCGGCCTCCCCGGAGAAGTTCAGCTCTTGTCCAGCCTTCAGCGAGACATAGGCCTTCTTGACGTGGTCGCGACGGCCGATGGACTTGCCAAAGCGCTTGACCTTGCCCTTGACGTTCACGACGGCAACGGCTTC
>CALRVU010000263.1:0-5432 GCA_943371685.1 Bordetella parapertussis
CCCGACTGGGGTGCCCTTACTTGGGCATCACGACGCTGTCGATGACGTGGATGACGCCGTTGTCCGCCACGATGTCGGTCTTGATGACCTTGGCGTTGTCGACCGTGACACCACCCATGGTGCCCACGGTCAGCTCGCTGCCTTGCACGGTCTTGACCTTGCCGGCCTTCACGTCAGCGGCCATCACCTTGCCGGGCACCACGTGGTAGGTCAGCACGGCCGTGAGCTTGGCCTTGTCGGCCAGCAGCGCATCGAGCTGGGCCTTGGGGATCTTGGCAAAGGCTTCGTCCGTGGGGGCGAAAACGGTGAACGGGCCCTTGCCCTTGAGGGTGTCCACCAGGCCGGCGGCCTGCAGGGCGGTGGCCAGGGTCTTGAACTGGCCGGCCGCCACGGCGGTATCGACGATGTCCTTGGCTTGCACCGACATCACGGCGAGCGACAGGGCGCTCAGGGTCAACAGCTTCTTGATGAACATGGTCAGGCTTTCAAAAAACGGGCCGTGCGGAATGGCCGGCCCTGGGGGGAAACGGGAGGTCGCTCAGGTGGCCAGGTTGGGCAGGATCACCTTGTCGATCACATGGATGACGCCATTGCTGGCCAGCACATCGGTGGCGACGAGGCTGGCCTTGCGGCTGTTCTGGTCGGTGATGGCCAGGTCGCTGCCCACCTTGAAGGAATCGCCCTGCACGGTGGGAATGGCGGTGTTCAGTGGCACTTCCGCCTTGAGCACGGTGCCGCTGACCACGTGGTAGGTGAGTACCGTGGTGAGCAGGTTGGTGTTGGCGAACAATTCGTCCTTCGTGGTGCGCAGCTCCGTCAGCAGCGCGGCGAAGGCGGCGTCGGTGGGGGCGAAGACGGTCCACGGGCCGTTGCCGTTGAGTGTGTCCACCAGTCCGGCCGCGCCCAGCGCTTCGACCAGCAGGGTGAACTCGGCGGGGCTGCCTGCGGCCAGTGCCTGGGCGGTGTCCACGACGGTCTGGTTGGCCGGCAGCAGCACCCGGTCGACCACATGGATCACGCCATTGCTGGCAGCCAGGTCGGTGGCGGTGACGGTGGCCACGCGGTTGCGTCCGTCGGTGAGCTTGAGCGCACCGCTGACGCTGTCGATCTTGAAAATGCCACCACCCAAGGGGCTGATCTTCTGGCCGAGCAACACGTCCGACTTGGCGACCTTGGCGTTCAGCACGTGGTACTGGAGCACGGCGGTCAACAGGTCGGTGTTTGCCAGCAACTGACTCTTGGTCAAGCCCAGCTCGGTCAGCAGGGCGCTGAACGCTGCGTTGGTGGGCGCGAAGACGGTGAACGGCCCGGCACCGGACAAGGTGCCCGCCAGTCCGGCGGCGGTGACCGCTTCGACCAGGATGCTGAACTGCGCATCGGACTGGGCCACTTCCACAATCGTGCCTGGGCCGTGATCGCTGCTGTCATCCCAGCAGCCTGCCAGCAAAGCCGAACCCGCCAGGCCCAGCAGGACGCTGCGCCGTTGCATCAAGCTTGTCATCGAAGTCTCCTTCCGCGAGGGGCGTCAAAGTGCTACTGATTGGATCGAACAATTACCAAAAAGATCAGAACTTGAACTGTTCAGTATCAAATGTGGACCAATCGGTATATCACGTCAACCGTGTGGTCTTTCACGGAAAGGGTCTTGGCGCAGCACCAAACAAAACGGCCAGCGCGAAGGCTGGCCGTGGGCGGGGGGAGCGTGCCGCAGGTCGCGGCCGCCGTTCGGGGGGACTCAGGGGGTGGGGATCGGCTCGGTTCGGGTCATCAACCAGGTCAGACCGGCACCGTCGACCAGTGGCGCCAAGCGCTCGCGCACGGTGGCGTGATAGCGGTTGAGCCAGTCGATCTCGTCAGCACGCATCAGCGCCATGTCCAGGCAGCGGGTGTCGATCGGGCAGAGGGTCAGGGTCTCGAACTCGAGGAATTCACCAAACTCGCTGGCGGGTGCGGCCACGTTCAGCACCAGGTTCTCGATGCGCACACCATGGCGACCCGGCTTGTAGAGGCCGGGTTCGATCGAGGTGATCATGCCGGGCTGCATGGCCATGTTGGCATCAGGAATGGCCTTGCTGATGCTTTGCGGGCCTTCGTGCACGTTCAGGAAGTAGCCCACGCCGTGGCCGGTGCCGTGGCCGTACTCCATGCTCTCGGCCCACAGCGGCGCGCGCGCCAGCGCGTCCAGTGCCGGGCTGAGCGTGCCCGTGGGAAAGCGTGCCCGGCTGAGCTGCAAGGTGCCCTTGAGCACCAGTGTGAAGTCGTGGCGATGCTCGTCGCTGATCATGCCGACTGGCCAGACGCGGGTGATGTCGGTGGTGCCACCCAGGTACTGGCCACCCGAGTCGATCAGCAGCAGGCCATTGCCCTCGATCACGGCATGTGATTGGGCCGTGGCCCGGTAGTGGGGCAGGGCGCCGTTGGCGTTGAAGCCGGCGATAGTCGGAAAGCTCAAGCCCACAAAGCCCGGCCGCTTGGCCCGCTCGGCACTGAGCTTCTCATCGATGGTGATCTCGGTGATGCGCTCGCCGCGAGCTTGTGCGGCCTCGAACCAGGCATAGAAGTGGCACATCGCAGCGCCGTCCTGCGCCATGGCCTCGCGCACGAAGGCGGCCTCCTCGGCCGTCTTGCGGCTCTTGGCCAGGGTGCTGGGGTTGATGGCTTCGATCATGGACACGCCCGGCGCGGCCGCTTCGCGCAGACCGAGGGTGACGCGCCTGGGGTCGATCAGCAGCGTGGCCTGCGGCGGCAGGGCTGCCAAGCCGGCAGCAGCATGGGCGTAGTCGGCCAGTTGGATGCCGTCGGCGGCCAAAGTGGCGGCCAGCGCAGCAGGCACCTTGCCGGCGCCGACGAACAGCACCGCATTGGTCTGGCTGATCAGCAGGTGGGCCAGGAAGACCGGGTTGTAGTCCACGTCGGCACCGCGCAGATTGGTGATCCAGGCGATGTCGTCAACCGTGGAGACGAAGTGGTGGCTGGCGCCATGCCGGGCCATGGCCGCGCGCACGGCCGCCAGCTTGGCGGGCCGGCCCAACGGGGCATGCGGTGCCTTGTGGTCGTAGATGGCGGCAGCAGGCAGGCTGGCGCGCTCGGGCCAGGCGGCGGCCAGGGGGTCGCTCTGCGTCTTGAGCACGATGCCCGCGCGCTGGCAGACCTCGGCCAGTTGCTTGGCAGCAGCCAGGCCCAGCACCTGTCCGTCCACCCCCAGTGCGGCGCCGGCCTGCACCTCGGCGGCGATCCAGTCCAGGTGGTGGGTGGCTGCTCCGGTGGGGATCTTGACCAGTTCGATGCCGCTTCCGGCCAGTTCGGCCTCGGCCTGCACCCAGTAGCGGCTGTCGGCAAACACGGCGGCCTTGGTGGCCGTCACCACCAGCGTGCCCATCGAGCCGGTGAAGCCCGAGAACCACTCGCGGCCTTGCCAATGCGCCGGCAGGTATTCGCTCAGGTGCGGATCGGCTGACGGCACCAGCACCGCATGCAATTGTTGGTCGGCCAGGGTTTCGCGCAGGCGGGCGATGCGCAGGCGGGCAGGGGCGGTGCGGGTGTCCATGGTGTGGCTCCGGGCAATGGGCACCAACCGGGTGCGGTGGTGACCTCAAATGGGTAGAAACAGCCCGTGATTCTAGGAGTCTTGGCGGCAGCGCTCCCATGCATTGAGGAGACTCCCTAGCCTGCATGATGGACAGATCGGTGAAACCCCGCGACCCTATGGCAAACCCTTGATGGGCAACACTTTTTCTGGAGATTCGCCATGCATGCACGAAACCGTCGGACTGCGCTGTCCTCTTTGGTTCTGGCGGCGTTCACCGCCTTGCCGGCCGCCGCCGCCGTGGCGCCTGAGTCCACGGAACGTGTTGATGCCAGCCTGCGTGCTGGCAGCCTGTACGAGCCTGCAGAGCTGCTGCTGCAGTTTCAACCCGGCTTGAGCGCGAAGGCCCGCCAGGCCTGGCTGAGCCGGCATGGCTTGCGGAGCCTGGATCGGCTGCGCAAGGCCAGCGCCGGCCAGGGTGAGCTGCACCGTCTGCGCCTGCCCGAAGAGCTGAGCGTGGAGGCCGGTCTGCACCTGCTGCGCTCGGCGCCCGAAGTGGCCCTGGTCGAGCCCAATTTCATCTACACCGCGCAGGCGGTTTCCAACGACCCTTACTACATCAATGGCAGCTTGTGGGGCTTGTACGGCGCCGGCACGCCGCACTTTTCCAACCCTTATGGCTCCGGTGCGGCGGCGGCCTGGGCCAACGAGCACACTTGCCTGCGCAAGGTGCATGTGGGTCTGCTCGACGAAGGCGTGATGTTCAGCCACAAGGACTTCGGCAAGAACATCTGGACCCATCCCAAAGACTTGGCGGATGGCAAGGACGAAGACGGCAATGGCTATGTGGACGACACCCGCGGCTGGGACTTCGTCAACAACGACAACACGGTGTTCGACGACATCTCGGACGACCACGGCACCCAGGTGGCGGGCATCATCGGCGCACGCGGCGGCAACGAGAAGGGCGTGACGGGCGTGTGCTGGAACGTCAGCATGATCGTGGCCAAGGTCTTGTCGGCCAGCAACGGCAATGCGTCGAACGCCATCAAGGCGATCGACTACATGATCGACCTGAAGACCCGCCACAAGCTGCAACTGGTGGCCCTGAATGCATCCTGGGGCAGCACCGGCTACTCCGAGGCCCTGAAGAACGCGATTACCCGGGCGGGCGCCGCCGAGATCCTGCTCGTGGCTTCTGCCGGCAATGCCAGCATCAACAACGATCTGGTGCCGTTCTACCCGGCCAGCTACGCCTTGCCCAATGTGATTTCGGTGGCCTCGCTGGCCGCCAACGGCAGCCTGCCCTCGTTCAGCAACTGGGGCCCGACCAGCGTGCACCTGGCGGCACCGGGCACCAGCATCTATACCACCACGCCGGTGTTCAAGTCGGGTGAGTACGGCTCGGGCTATGCGGCCTTGAGTGGCAGTTCCTGGGCAACGGCCTTTGTCACCGGAGCGATCGCCCTGATGGCCACGACTCACCAGAACGCGACGGCCGCCCAGTTGAAGGAAGCCGTGCTGGAGGCCGCCATCCCGACGCCGTCGCTGACCGGCAAGGTGGTTACCGGCGCCCGCCTGGACGCCAGCGGATTCTGAGGCAGCCGGGGCCCAGGACTCAGAGCTCGGTGCGCAAGCGCCAGAGCTCGGGGAACAGCACCACGTCCAGCATCTTGCGCAGGTAGCTGACGCCACCGGTGCCGCCGGTGCCGCGCTTGAAGCCGATCACCCGCTCGACCGTGGTGACGTGGCGGAAGCGCCAGAGCCGGAAGGCGTCTTCCAGGTCGGTCAGCTCCTCGCCCAGTTGGTACAGGTCCCAGTGGGTCTGTGGGGCGCGATAGACCTGCAGCCAGGCGGCCATCACGCCGTCGTCGTCCTGGTAGGGCTGGCGCCAATCGCGTTCCAG
>CALRVU010000264.1:0-5425 GCA_943371685.1 Bordetella parapertussis
ACCTGGGCGAAACCGGCGTGTTTCTCGCGCATCTTGCGGTAGATGGAGTACACCGTCTTCTCGCGGCCACTCACCTCGACCTTCATCTTGGCTTCGCCAAAGGCCTTGGTGACATCGTCCTGGACCCGCGAAACGATGTCGCGCCGGTAGCCGCGTGCGCGCTGCACTGCCTTCTCGAGTGCCGCATGCCGCCAGGGGTGGATGTAGGCGAAGGACAGCTCTTGCAGCTCGCGGTAGATCTGGTTGAGGCCCAGCCGGTGGGCGATCGGTGCGTAGATGTCCAGCGTCTCGCGGGCGATCCGGCTGCGCTTGTTCTGCGCCATCGCCGCCATCGTGCGCATGTTGTGCAGACGGTCGGCCAGCTTGATCAGGATGACCCGCACATCGCGGGACATGGCCAGCAGCATCTTGCGGAAGGACTCGGCCTGGCCTTCTTCGCGGGTCGAGAACTGCAGCTTGTCGAGCTTGGTCAGTCCGTCCACCAGTTCGGCGGTGGGCGAGCCGAAGCGTTCGATCAGCTCGACCTTGGTGATGCCGCAATCTTCCATCGCGTCATGCATCAGCGCCGCGCTGATGGCCTGGGCATCGAGCTTCCAGTCAGCCACCAGGCCGGCCACCGCAATCGGGTGGGTGATGTAGGGCTGGCCGCTGGCCCTGAACTGGCCCAGGTGAGCCTCGTCCGCAAACTTGTAGGCGTCGCGGATCGTCTTCAGGTCGGTTTTGCCCAGGTAACCCAGCTTGTCCGAGAGTTCGGCGAAAGTGGATATCTCGAGCGCTTGTTTTCCGGCAGCGGGCGCATGCGGGCGCGTGCGGCCCTGCAGCGCATTGGGTAGGAGTTCTGCAGCGAAAGATCGAATGCCCATGCCCGAATTTAGCCTAGAACCAAGCCGGGGCGCAGTCTGCTTTCAAGCACCCAGACGGTGCAGGGCGTATTCCCGCGTCACCAGCCCCGGCTCGGCAATAAAACCACAGTGACAGCAGCCCATGCGGACATGAAAAAGGCGCCCGGAGGCGCCTCTTGCTTGCCGGGATGCCGGTCTCGGGATCAGGTCGGAACCTTGCGCAGCATTTCGATGCCGACTTCGCCTGCGGCGATTTCGCGCAGTGCGGTCACGCCAGGCTTGTTCTTGGACTCGACCTTGGGCGTGTGACCTTGGCTCAACATGCGCGCACGGTAGGTGGCTGCCAGCACCAGTTGGAAACGGTTGGGGATCTTGACGAGGCAGTCTTCAACGGTGATGCGGGCCATGGAATGTCCTGGGGTCTGAGAGAAAACGGGCTGAAGCCGGAAAGGGCCGTCGGTCAACGGCTCAAGCCAGGTTCAGTGCGCTGAAAACCGCTGACTTGGCGCGGCGTTGCGCCGCGTATTTCAGTCGTTGCGAGTGCACGACCGTCTTCAGGTCGAAAAGCGCGGTTTCGAACAAGCCGTTGATTATAACGTAGTCGAAATGCCGCGCCTGCGCCACCTCCACGCGGGCATTGACCATGCGCTGGGCAATGACCTCCGGTCCGTCCTCGCCGCGGCGTGTCAGCCGCTGTTCTAGCTCGTTCCAGCTGGGCGGCAAGATGAAGATCAGCACAGCGAAGGGGAACAACTGCTTGATCTGCAGCGCCCCTTGCCAGTCGATCTCCAGCACCACGTCCTCGCCGGCCATCAACCGGGCTTCGATGCCGACGCGCGAGGTGCCGTAGCGGTTGCCATGGACCTCGGCCCACTCGAAGAACTCGGCCCGCTCGACCATCGCATTGAAGGCGGGCAGGCTGACGAAGTGGTACTCGCGCCCCTCCTGTTCCTGGCCCCGCGGCGCCCGGGTGGTGTGGGACACCGACACTGAGAGATGCGAATCCAGTTCCAGCAGGGCCTTGACCAGGCTGGACTTGCCGGCCCCGCTGGGCGCGGCCACCACAAACAAATTGCCAGGCGTTTCCATGGGGCCTTACTCGATGTTCTGAACCTGAACTTCGAGAGCGAAGCCAAGTGCTTGTCGTACATTCATATTTGGTCTTAGCCGGCCCGAAAACCCCACGGAATACCCCACAGGTGGTCAATGCAGCGCCGCAGGCAATTTTAGTGGAACTCAGCGTACAGCGACTCAACTTTAGCCTCAGAGGCAACGGGTGCTCGAGTGCCCGGCTGTCCTGTCGCGCAGATGTCGAGGGCGGGCGCGAGTTCCTCGCGTGTCATGTTGTGCATGCGACCCCGAGTTTCGCAATGGTCCCTTGCTGAACTTCCCCGTGAACTGCCATCTTGCGGTTCGGTCGTGCTCCTCGTGAACTTCGTTTGGTGCTCTGATTCAGCACGCCAAGGGATGATGAAAAATTTGATTCAGCGTTGGCAATCGTTAATCCAGCGTTCAGAGGTGGTCGAACTGGGTACGTTGGACCTCATGGCCCAAACGCGCGAGCACCAGCCATGCCCAATCCGTTGACGCTGTGGCTTCGGTCATCGCCCAATCCGTGTGGTCCTGGGTGTGCCACCAACGACGGAAGTCATCAGCCGGCACGCTGAGCATGAACAGCAACTCTGGGCGGCGCTGGAGGTCAGCGCAAGCCGCGGTGATCAGCTGAGCTGAAGCGTTCAGTCCGCCCAGCCCGCACAGCTCAAGCCATCGCGCTTGGTCGTCGTTGGATGTTTGCACCGTCACACTTTGGCCCGGTAGTCCTAAAACGCTGCGAATGTATCGCAACGTCGAATATTCATGATGTTGGCGTCGGCATCGGCGGCGCAATGCGGGGCGCGCAAATGGCAAGCAACTACTTTGGCTGGCTCGATGGCGAGCAGCGTGTGTGGGCCCATGCCGTTGACCTGGCGGACCGTGGCAGAGATGCCGAGCTGGCTGTCAGATGCTGACTCGGAAAGACAATGCTGGAACTGAGTTCCGTGCGCACAGCAATGCTGTAAATCACTGTTCGCAGCGGCGGTTGGCGCAGTCGGGCCTCGCGCCAACCGAGAAGGCGCGTCCGGAGGCAGAGTCTGAGTCAGGATCAGCGGCTGCAATGGTCCAAAACCTTGAGTTCGCAGTGTGTCGTGGATGCTGACCGATCACAGATGCGAATGACTCGCTTCGGCACCAATCTTCGTGCTTTTGCATTGGCAGGTCTGGATGTCGGCGAGATGTGCCTCTCATTTGGGCCCAAGCTGGCTGACATTGAGTTCGAACAGGGTTGATTCAAGTCAATTGGTTAACTGAATGACCCCAGCGTAGTTCGTCAGAACTATGTGCGGAGCACTGCACATCCTACTTCTGCCGTGTCCCGCGTATCCACCGTGCGGATGTTCACAGAAGCGCTGCTGGCGGACAGTCTCATCACACCTGAGACGAGTCCGAACCATGAACCCCACCGCAGCCCCTATCCCCCGCCAAGCGTGGTCCGTGCTCATTGTCAGCACCATTGCCTTCACGGTCTGTTTCATGGTGTGGATGATGTTCGGCGTCATCGGCATTCCACTGAAGAAGACGCTGGGCCTGAGCGCGACCGAGTTCGGCCTGCTCACGGCCACGCCGGTGCTGACCGGTTCGCTGATCCGGGTGCCGCTGGGCATCTGGACCGACCGCTACGGCGGCCGCATCGTCATGACGCTGCTCATGGCTGCCACCGTGCCGGCCATTTGGTTGATGAGTTACGCCACTGCCTACTGGCACTTTCTGGTCATCGGCCTCTTCGTCGGTCTGGCGGGTGGCTCATTCTCGGTCGGCACCCCCTATGTGGCGCGCTGGTTCCCCAAGGCCCGACAGGGCATGGCGATGGGCGTGTACGGCGCAGGCAACTCCGGTTCGGCGGTCAACAAGTTTGCCGCTCCAGTGCTGCTGGCGATCGGCGGCTGGACGCTGGTGCCGCAAGTCTATGCCGCAGTGATGCTGGGCACGGTCATCCTGTTCTGGTTCGGCAGCAGCAGCGACCCCAAGCACCTGGTGCCGTCGAATGTGAAGTTCAGCGACCAGCTCAAGATGCTGAAGGATCCTAAGGTTTTGAAGTACTGCCAGTACTACAGCATCGTCTTCGGTGGCTATGTGGCACTGGCGCTGTGGATGGTTCAGTACTACGTGGGCGAGTTCGGCCTGTCGATCCAGACCGCCGCGCTGCTGGCCGCCTGCTTCTCGCTGCCGGGCGGCGTGCTGCGCGCCTTCGGCGGGATCCTGTCTGACAAGTACGGCGCGCACCAGGTCACTTGGTGGGTGCTGTGGGTCAGCTGGATCTGCTTGTTCCTGCTCAGCTATCCGCAAACCGACTTCACGGTCGTGACCGTCAACGGCCCACGCACCTTCCACATCGGTCTCAACGTCTACGTCTTCACCTCGCTGATGTTCGTCCTGGGCATCGCCTGGGCTTTCGGCAAAGCCAGCGTCTTCAAGTACATCGGCAACGACTACCCCGACAACATCGGCACCGTCAGCGGCATCGTCGGCCTGGCCGGAGGCCTGGGTGGCTTCGTGCTGCCGATCTTGTTCGGTGCGCTGATGGACCTGACCGGCATCCGTTCCAGCGCCTTCATGTTGATGTACGGCGTGGTCTGGGTCTCGCTGATCTGGATGTACTGGACCGAGGTGCGCAAGACCGAAATGATGGGCACAAACGCACCGGCGTCGCCCTTGTCGCGCAGCTTCGCGCGCTGAAAGTACAAGGAGAAGAAGCCATGACTTCCACCACGTCGGCTGGCGCAAAGTCCGCCTCCAACCAGGCCCTCGGCCCAGACATCGCTGATTGGCGTCCGGAAGAAGAAGCCTTCTGGACTTCCACCGGCAAAAGGATCGCCTACCGCAACCTGTGGCTCTCGGTACCCGCGCTGTTGTGCGGCTTCGCGGTCTGGGGCATGTGGGGAATCATCACCGTTCAGATGCTCAACCTGGGATTCCCGTTTACCCAAGCCGAGCTGTTCACCCTGACGGCCATTGCCGGCATTTCCGGCGCCACCATGCGCATCCCGGCGAGCTTTCTCATTCGCTTGGCGGGTGGGCGCAACACCATTTTCCTGACCACGGCCATGTTGCTGGCACCGGCGATTGGCACTGGCATCGTGCTGCAGCACAAGGATTGGCCACTGTGGGCCTTTCAGCTGATGGCGTTGTGGTCAGGCGTCGGTGGGGGCAACTTCGCCAGTTCGATGTCCAACATCAGCACCTTCTTCCCGAAGCGGCTGCAGGGCACGGCACTCGGGCTGAATGCCGGCCTGGGCAACTTCGGCGTGACGACGATGCAGATCGTCATCCCGCTGGTGATGACGGTAGGCTTGTTTGGTGCCTTCGGCGGCGAGCCGATGGTGCTCGTGAAGGACAGCGGCTGGATCTTCGGCAAGATCGCCGCCGGTACGCCGACCTGGGTGCAGAACGCTGGTTTCGCCTGGGTGATCTCGCTGGTGCCGCTGTCGGTGCTGTGCTGGTGGGGCATGAACAACCTGAAGACAGTGTCGCCAGCCATTGGCACC
>CALRVU010000265.1:0-5420 GCA_943371685.1 Bordetella parapertussis
GCCGCGCACGAATCGGTCGATGTGCATGGTGGGGGTACCGGCCGGTGCCGTGTCGGCAGTGCAAGGCCATTGCACGCTGCCGTACCGCTCGATCTTGGCATAGCTCACCCCGGCAAAGCTGGGGGTCAGGGCCGCGATCTCTTCCATGATCTGCTCCGGATGCTCGTAGTGCATCGGGAAACCCAGCGCCGTGCTGAGTCGACTGGTCACTTCCCAGTCGCCCAGGCCGGCCAGCGGCGGCATGACTTGCGTGACCCGGCTGATGCGGCGCTCGGCATTGGTGAAGGTGCCGTCCTTCTCCAGGAAGCTGCTGCCCGGCAGGAACACATGGGCGTACTTGGCGGTCTCGTTGAGGAAGATGTCCTGAACCACGATGCAGTCCATGGCGCTCAACGCAGCCGCCACGTGCTGGGTGTCCGGATCGCTCTGCACGATGTCCTCGCCCTGGCAGTACAGGCCGCGGAAGCTGCCGGCCAGCGCCGCGTCAAACATGTTGGGAATGCGCAGGCCCGGCTCCGGGCTGATGCTCACACCCCAGGCGGCCTCGAACTGGCTGCGCACCGTCGTGTCGCTGATGTGGCGATAACCCGGCAGCTCATGCGGAAAGCTGCCCATGTCGCAGCTGCCCTGGACATTGTTCTGGCCGCGCAGCGGGTTGACGCCCACGCCCTCTCGGCCGACCATGCCGCAGGCCATGGCCAGGTTGGCAATGCCGATGACCATGGTGCTGCCTTGCGCATGCTCGGTCACGCCCAGGCCGTAATAGATGGCCGAGTTGGGGCCCGCGGCATAGAGTCGGGCGGCGGCGCGCAGCGCGGCCGCCGGCACGCCGGTCGTGGCTTCAAAGGCCTCGGGCGAGTTCTCGGGCCGGGCCACGAAGGCGCGCCAGTCATTGAAGCTCTTGGCATCGCAGCGCTCAGCCACATAGGCTTCGTTCACCAGGCCTTCGGTGACCACCACATGGGCCATGGCAGTGATGACGGCCACATTGGTGCCGGGCCGCAACTGCAGGTGGTGATCGGCCAGGACGTGCGGCACGCTCTGCACCAGGTCGATCCGGCGCGGATCGACCACCACGAGGCGGGCCTTGCTGGCCACGGTGCCGTCGCCGCGCAGGCGGCGCTTCATGCGCGAGGCAAACACCGGGTGGGCGTCGCTGGGGTTGGCGCCGATCACGACGATCACATCGGAATGCTCCACGCTCTTGAAGGTCTGGGTGCCGGCCGAAGTGCCGAAGGTCTGGCCCAGGCCGTAGCCGGTGGGCGAATGGCAGACCCGGGCGCAGGTGTCGACGTTGTTGGTGTTGAAGGCCGCGCGGATCAGCTTCTGCACCAGGTAGACCTCTTCGTTGGTGCATCGCGAGGACGTGATGCCGCCGACCGAGTCCTTGCCGTATTGCGCCTGGATGGCCTTGAATCGACTGGCGGCAAAGCCGATGGCCTCGTCCCAGCTCACCTCGCGCCAGGGGTCACTGATCTTGTCGCGCACCATGGGCTTGGTGATGCGGTCGGCATGGGTGGCATAGCCCCAGGCAAACCGGCCCTTGACGCAGCTGTGGCCCTCATTGGCCTGGCCGTCCTTCCAGGGCACCATGCGCACCACGGTGTTGCCCTTCATCTCGGCCTTGAAGCCGCAACCCACGCCGCAATAGGCGCAGGTGGTGATGACGCTGTGCTCGGGCTGGCCGAGCTCAATGATGGATTTCTCCTGCAGCGTGGCCGTCGGGCAGGCCTCGACGCAGGCGCCGCAGCTCACGCACTCGCTGTCCATGAAGGACTGACCCTGGCCCGGCGACACGCGGCTCTCGAAGCCCCGGCCGCTGATGGTCAGGGCAAATGTGCCCTGAGTCTCTTCACAGGCCCGCACGCAGCGGTTGCAGACGATGCACTTGCTCGCATCAAACGTGAAATAGGGATTGGACTCGTCCTTGGCGCTGGCCGTGTGGTGGCTGCCGCAGACGCCGTCCACCTCGGCACCGGCCACACCGTAACGCACATTGCGCAGGCCGGTCACACCCGCCATGTCCTGCAGCTCGCAGTTGCCGTTGGCGCTGCAGGTCAGGCAGTCCAGCGGGTGGTCGCTGATGTAGAGCTCCATCACGCCCTTGCGCAGGGTCTGCAGCTTGGGTGTCTGGGTGCGCACCACCATGCCGTTGTCGGCCGGCGTGGTGCAGCTGGCCGGATAGCCCTTGCGGCCCTCGATCTCGACCAGGCACAGCCGGCAGGAGCCGAAAGGCTCCAGGCTGTCGGTGGCGCAGAGCTTGGGCACCTTGATGCCGGCATCCACGGCCGCGCGCATCAACGAGGTGCCCTTGGGCACGCTGACGACATGACCGTCGATGGTCAGGCGCACGGTCTCGGCCGAGCTCCGCTCGGGGGTGCCGAAATCGATCTCTTGCTTCAGGTGATTGAGCATGCGCGTCTCCTCAGGCCGAGAGTCGGTCTTTTGCGTCAGCGGGCTGGGCAGGCACTGCCGCCAGGCCAAAGTCTTGCGGATAGTGGTTCAGGGCCGAGAGCACCGGGTAGGGCGTCATGCCGCCCATCGCGCACAGGCTGCCGTGGACCATGGTGTCGCACAGGTCGCGCAACAAGATCACCTGCTGCGCCGGATTGCGGCCGCCGGTGATGCGGTCGATGACCTCGATGCCGCGGGTCGAGCCGATCCGGCAGGGCGTGCACTTGCCGCAGCTCTCGATGGCACAGAACGCCATCGCATGGCGGGCCAGCTTGGCCAGGTTGGCGGTGTCGTCGTGGATGACCACGCCGCCGTGGCCCACCACGGCCCCCATCGCGGCATAGGCCTCGTAGTCCAGCGGCACGTCCCACTGCGACTCAGGCACATAGGCGCCGAGCGGGCCACCCACCTGGATCGCCTTGACCGGCCGGCCGCTGCGCGTGCCGCCGCCAAAACCGAAGACCAGTTCGCGCAGGGTCAAGCCAAAGGCCTTCTCCACCAGGCCGCCCTGGCGCACATTGCCCGCCAATTGGAACGGCAGGGTGCCGTGCGATCGGCCCACGCCGTACTGGCGGTAGAAGTCGGCACCGCGCGCCAGGATCACCGGCACGCTGGCAAAGGTGATCACGTTGTTGATCACCGTGGGCTGGCCGAACAGGCCTTGCACGGCCGGCAGCGGCGGCTTGGCGCGGACGATGCCGCGCTTGCCCTCGATGCTCTCCAGCATGGCCGTTTCCTCGCCGCACACATAGGCCCCGGCGGCCTTGCGCACCTCCAGCTCAAAGGCGCGCCCGCTGCCCAGCAGGTCCGGGCCCAGGTAGCCAGCGGCCCGCGCCAGGGCAATGGCCTCGGTCATGGTGGCCACGGCATGCGGGTACTCGCTGCGGATGTAGATGTAGCCTTGCGTCGCCCCGGTGGCCAGGGCGGCAATCGTCATGCCCTCGATGAGCATGTAGGGGTCGCCCTCCATGGTCATGCGGTCAGAGTAGGTGCCCGAGTCGCCCTCGTCGGCATTGCAGACCACGACCTTCTGCGTGCCTGCCGCCTGGGCCACCGTCTTCCACTTGATGCCCGCCGGAAACGCCGCGCCGCCACGGCCGCGAAGGCCAGCGTGAGTGACCTCTTGCACCAGACCGGCCGAGTCCATGCCAAGCGCGCGCCTCAGGCCCTGCCAGCCCTCATGGGCCTCGTAGTCGGCCAGCGACAGCGGATCGGTGATGCCCATGCGGCGGAAGGTCAGCCGTTCTTGCAGCGCCAGAAACGGGATCTGTTCGGTCACGCCCTGGCGCAAGGGGTGATCACCGCCGTGCAGCACACCGGCATTGAGCAGCCCGGGCACGTCTTCGACCTCGACCGGACCATAGGCCACACGGCCCTGCGGCGTGCTCACTTCCAGCAGCGGCTCCAGCCAGAACAGGCCCCGCGAGCCATTGCGCACCAGGGTGATGGCCAGACCGCGTGCCGCGCATTCGGCCTGCAGCGCCAAGGCCACTTCGTCAGCACCCGCCGCCAGGGCCGCCGAGTCACGCGGCAGATAGATCGTGATGGCGCTCATGCCTTCAGCTCCAAGCCGGCCACCAGACGCTGCAGCTTGGCCAGGCTGACCCGGGCATGCGGCTGATCGTTGATCTGCAGGGCCGGCGACGAGGCGCACAGGCCAAGGCAGTAGACCGGCTCCAGGCTGACCTCGCCGTCCTCGCGGGTGTGGTGCAGCTTGCAAGCCAGCGCCTGCTCGGCCTGCGCCAGCAAGGCCTCTGACCCACAGGCCTGGCAGGCCTCGGCCTGGCAGATCTGCACCACATGGCGGCCGGGCCGGCTGCTTCGGAAGAAGTGGTAGTAACTGATGACCCCATGCACCTCGGCGCGCGAGAGATGGAGGCCCGCAGCCAACAGCGGCACGGCCTCTGGCGGAACATGACCGACCCGCTCCTGCAGGGCATGCAGCAGGGGCAAAAGCGCGCCGGGGCGGTCCGCATGCTGGGCCAGCAGTTCGTCGACGGTGGATTCGAGTGTCATGGGGGTGCGCCTTCGTGCCGAGAGGCCAATGTAAGCAGTCGGCTGCCAGGGAGCAATATGAACCGGAACGCGGCGCCATATGCGGTGGCGGGCATATGGCGTGGCCACAGCGGTGTTCCAATCCCGTCAGCAACATCCTGCTGCAAAAAAACCTTCTCGTCACCGTGTGACGCAGGGCCGCGCTCCATGCAACGCATCTCCATCAAGCCCGTCTGGACCATCCAGCATCCCGATGGCCGCCAACTGCCGGCACGGCTGCTGGAGTTGCTGGTCCGGGTCCATGCCCAGGGCAGTCTGCTGGCGGCTTGCCAGTCGCTCGGCATGTCCTACCGCCACGCCTGGGACCTGGTGCGCCAGGGCGAGTCCCAGTGCGGCACCGCACTGCTCAACATGGAGCGCGGCAAGGGCTCGACCCTGACCGCCCTGGGCGAGAAGCTGGTCTGGGCCGATCACCGGATCAGCGCCCGGCTGGGCCCGGTGCTCGACTCCTTGGCGTCGGAGCTGGAAGGCGAGATCGGCCGACTGACCGAGCAGGAGCCGGTCAAGCTGAGGCTGCAGGCCAGTCACGGCTATGCCATGGACGCGCTGGTCAAGTCGCTGGCGGCCGACGGCCTGGCGCTGGAGCGACGCTACGGCAGCAGCATCGAGGCCGCCGCCGCCCTGCGCGACGGCGCTTGCGACGCGGCCGGCTTCCACATCCCGATCGGCTCGCTGCAAAGCCAGGCCCTGGCGCTGTACGCGCGCTGGCTGGGTGACGACGACCTGATGCTGATCGACGTGGCCTCCCGCCGCCAGGGCCTGATCGTGGCGCCTGGCAACCCCAAGAAGATCTATGAGCTGAGCGACCTGACGCGCCGCGAGGTGCGCTTCATCAACCGCCAGGCCGCCTCGGGCACGCGCTTTCTGCTCGAAGGCCTGCTGGCTCAGGCCGGCATCGACGAAGGTCGGAT
>CALRVU010000266.1:0-5417 GCA_943371685.1 Bordetella parapertussis
CCTCAGGTGCCGGGGTGGGCGCCACGGCGGAGGAGGTAGGCGTCACGCTCAGCACCGAGCCGAGCACCGCATTGGGCCGGTAGGTGGCCAAGCCCTTCAAGCCGCTCTGCCAGGCGTTCAGGTACAGGTCCTGGAAGTCGGCATAGGGATAGTCGGCCGGCACATTGACGGTCTTGCTGATCGAGGTGTCGATGCAGGGCGCCACCGCCGCCACCATGCGGGCATGGGCATCGGCGCTCATCTCCAGCGCGGTCACGAAGGCGTCGGTCAGCGGGGCATCAGCGCCCTTCAAGTGGCGGTACAGGCGCCAGGCGTGGTCTTCAACCGCGTATTCCTTGAAGCTGCCATCGGGCATGCGCTTCTTGCGGGTGTAGCTCCAGCTGAAGGCCGGCTCGATACCGTTTGACGCATTGTCGGCAAAGGCCAGGCTGATGGTGCCGGTGGGTGCGATCGACAGCAGGTGCGAGTTGCGCAGGCCGCCGGCACGGATGCGGTCCTTGAGGGGCTGCGGCAGGCGCGAGGCAAAGGTGCCGCGCGACAGGTAGAGGTCGGCATTGAACAGCGGGAAGGCACCGCGCTCGGCCGCCAGATCGACGCTGGCGTGATAGCTGGCATCGCGCATCACCTCGCTGATGATGCGGGCCATGTCGCGGGCCTCGGCCGTGTCGTAGCGCAGGTTCAGCATCACCAGCGCATCACCCAGGCCGGTAAAGCCCAGGCCCACGCGGCGCTTGTTGGCCGCCTCCTGGCGCTGGCGCTCCAGCGGCCAGACGGTCACGTCCAGCACGTTGTCCAGCATGCGAGTGGCCACGGCCACGACTTCGGCAAAGCCGGCGGTATCAAAGCCGGCATCGGCCTCGAACGGGCGCTGCACGAAGTGCGTCAGGTCGATCGAGCCCAGGCAGCAGCAGCCATAGGGCGGCAGGGGTTGCTCGGCGCAGGGATTGGTCGCGGCGATCGTCTCGCAATAGCTGAGGTTGTTGTCCTGGTTGATGCGGTCGAGGAAGAGCACGCCGGGCTCGGCATGGTCATAGGTCGAGCGCATGATCTGGTCCCACAGCGTCAGCGCGGGCAGGCTGCGGTAGACCCACAGGCCGTCTTCGCGCTGGTGGGCACCGGCAGCACGCTGCTTGGCGCCAGGCTCGGCGCGGTGCACCAGATCGACCTGGCCGCCGGCCTGCACGGCCTTCATGAACTCGTCGGTCACGCCGACCGAGATGTTGAAGTTGCGCAGGTCGCCCTGGTCCTTGGCGTGGATGAAGTCCTCGATGTCGGGGTGGTCGCAGCGCAGCACGCCCATTTGCGCGCCACGCCGGGCGCCGGCCGACTCCACCGTCTCGCAGGACCGGTCAAACACCCGCATGTAGCTGACCGGGCCGGAGGCGCTGGACTGGGTCGAGCCGACCCAGGCGCCCTTGGGCCGGATGCGCGAAAAGTCGTAACCCACGCCGCCACCCCGGCGCATGGTCTCGGCGGCTTCAGTCAACGCCGTGTAGATGCCCGGAAAGCCGTCTTCGTCGCTGGCGATGGAGTCGCCCACCGGCTGCACAAAGCAGTTGATGAGGGTGGCGCTGAGCGCCGTGCCGGCGGCCGAGTTGATGCGCCCGGCCGGCACGAAGCCGCGCTGCTGGGCGTCCAGGAACTTGGCTTCCCAGTGGGCACGGGCCTCAGGCTTCTCTGCCAGGGCGAGCGCACCGGCGATGCGAGCGCGCACTTCGTCAGCCGTCTGCTCATTGCCCTTGGCGTATTTCTCGATCAGCACTTCGCTGCTGATGGACTGGTCGGGCAGGCCGAACAGCGAGGGTTCGGCGGCGATGGGGCGAGCGGGGGCGGCGCGGGTCTTGCTCATGGGCGGTTCTCGGACTGGTGAAATCTACAGCTCGGCATCATCGCCCAAAAAGCTGACAGGCGGATGCGGCAAGGGCATCAAAACGCTTGCGGCAGCGCAAGCCGGCACGCTCAGGCCAGCCGCTGCGCGCCTACCAAGGCACAGCCAAACCATGGTGGTCAAAGAAACCACCGCTCTGCTCGGGCTGCAGGCCGTCGATCACCTGCAGCAGGCGCTCAGCGCATTCGGCTGGCGTCTGCACCGCCAGGCCGCTGCGGGCAAACGGGGCCGACAAGGCGGTGTCGACCGTGCCCGGATGCAGGGCCACGCACAGGGCCTGGGGCTGGCGCCGCCGCAGCTCGATGGCGGCCGTGTGCACCAGCTGGTTGAGCGCCGCCTTGGACGCGCGGTAGCCATACCAGCCGCCCAGCCGGTTGTCACCAATGCTGCCGACCCGTGCCGACAGGCAGGCCAGCACCGACCGGCCTTCGCGCGGCAGCAAGGGCAGAAAGTGCTTCATCAACAAGGCCGGACCGATGGCGTTGAGGGCGAAAGACTGGTGCAGGCTGGCGGCGTCCAGGTTCTGCCAGCTCTTCTCTGGCTGGCGGCCCTCGCCATGCAGCCAGCCGGCGGCGTTGATGACCAGGCGCAATGGCGCGCCGGCCTGGGCGGCGGATGCCTGCACCTGGGCCGCCGCAGCGGCGATGCTGGCCTCATCGGTCAGATCGAGCGCAGGTTGGCTGCGCCGGCCCAGGCCCAGCACCAGGCGCCAGCGGCCCTGGGCCTGCAAAGCCTGCGTCAGCGCCAGGCCGATGCCGCCGTGCGCACCAACCACGACCGCGGTGGCGGGGCCCAGGTCTGCATCGGGCCCGAGCGGCGCGGATGGGTGTTCAAGTGGATCGATGCCTGCCATGTGTTGCCCTGCCCGCGACGAATGGCGGGACGAAAGAGAGTCGAATCGACCCTGATGCCGCGAAATATGCCCCAAGCCATGCGCTGATCGCCCCTTAACCGCACGCACCGCAGGCCGATAGTTCCGTCAAGGTTCGCGCGGCAACCGGCTGCGCACTGCATAGGGACACTTCATGAACTGGATGAGACAACTCCGCATCGGTGCACGGCTGGGCCTCGGCTTTGGTCTGATGGCCGCGCTGATTGCACTGATGGGCGCCTTTGGCTTGATGCAAAGCTCGCGCATCAATGCGGGTGCCGACGATCTGGGAGCCAACTGGCTGCCCAGCGTGGAGGCTCTGGGTGAGGTCGAGAACGCAGCCAACACCGCCCGGCGCTTGACCCTGCGGCACTTGCTCGAAGTCGACGTCACCGGCAAGAAGGCCGTGGAGGCCGACCGCCAGGCCGTCCTCCAGAAAGAACTTCCGGCGGCACTCACCAAAACCGAGAGCCTGCTCTCATCCGACGAAGAACGGCGGCTGTTCGCCGACATCGGCGCCAAGATGAAGGCCACGATCGAGGCCGATGACAAGGCGATCGCGCTGTCCAACGGCGGAGACGAGAAAACGGAAGAGGCACGAAAACTGGCGATCGGTGAAGGTGGCAACCTGTTCGCCGCTGCCGCCAAGGCCATCGACGCCTCAGTGGCCTTGAACTCGAAGGGGGGCGCCCAAGCCACGGCGGATGCAGCGGCCACCTATGCGTCGTCGCGCACCATCACGATGGCCCTGATGGCTGTGGCCCTGGCCCTCGCCGCCGGACTGGCACTCAGCATCACCCGCTCGGTGACCGCCCCACTGCAAGACGCCGTGCGCCTGGCCGAGCAAGTCGCCCAGGGCGATCTGACGGCCACCACCACGGTCGAGGGCCGCGACGAGCTCAGCCAGCTCGGCACGACGCTGGACGGCATGGCCGCCAAGCTGCGCGACATGGTGCGCGAGGTGCGCAGCAGCAGCGAAAGCATTGCCACCGGCTCGGCCGAGATTGCCACGGGCAATGGCGACCTGAGCCAGCGCACTGAAGAACAAGCCGCCAATCTGGAGCAGACCGCGGCATCGATGGAGGAACTGACCTCGACCGTCAAGGCCAGCGCCGACACCGCACGCCAGGCCAATCAGCTGGCCACTTCGGCCTGCGCATCGGCCACCCGCGGCGGCGAGGTGGTCAGCCAGGTCGTCTCGACCATGGACGAGATCACCGCCAGCAGCCGCAAGATCGGCGAGATCATCGGCACCATCGACGGCATCGCCTTCCAGACCAACATCCTGGCCCTGAACGCCGCTGTGGAAGCCGCCCGCGCGGGCGAGCAAGGCCGCGGCTTTGCCGTGGTGGCCGGCGAGGTTCGCACCCTGGCCCAGCGCTCGGCCGAAGCCGCCCGCGAGATCAAGTCCCTGATCGGCGCCAGCGTCGAGAAAGTGGAGACCGGCTCCAGGCTGGTCGGCGATGCCGGCAGCCAGATGCAGGACATCGTCAGCCAGGTGCGCCGGGTGGCCGACCTGATCAGCGAGATCAGCGCCGCTGCGGTGGAACAGACCGCCGGCATCGGCCAGGTCAACGACGCCGTGGGCCAGCTCGACCAGGTGACGCAGCAGAACGCCGCGCTGGTGGAAGAGAGCGCCGCCGCCGCAGACAGCCTGAAGCAGCAAGCCGAACGCCTGCTGGGCCTGGTCAGCGCTTTCAACACGGGCCATGGCAGCAGCAGCCATGTCGGACACAGCAGCCGCAGCAGCAGCCACGCCACACACTCATCGCCCAGCAAGGCGCCAACGGCTGCACCGGCCGCCCGCCCCGCCAGCCCGCAGACCGTGGCGCATCAGGTGATTGCCAAGGCGCGCAACCCGGCGCCCGCCAAACCCAAATCCGAGACGGTGCACACGCCCGCACCACCGCCGCCAGCCAGCTCCGGCAGCAGCGGCGCCTCAGACGATTGGGAATCTTTCTGACGCCAGCCCATTTCGCGGCACACTGGCGGCATGTCCTTGAACATTGCTGCTGGTCGTTCCAGCGTCATTCCCCTGATCAGTGAGCCGGTCGAGCCGGCATCGGGCGGCTGCAGCGCCTGTCGCGCGGGCCAGGCCCTGCCCGCCTGCCAGCGCAAGCCCGTCACGGGCCCGTTCCCGCCGCCGCGCCTGCGCGGCGACCCGCTGGCCGCCCAAACACTGCTGGCGTCGCTGCGCAGCGACCTGATGCTGCACGCCGCCAGCCTGCTGCCACCCCACGAGTGGCTGGCCACCTTGAGCCTGGATGCCGACGAGGTGACCGTGCAGCTCACCGTGCCCGCCCATTGCGGCGGCGTGCTGTTGGCCGATGCCGTGTTCCAGTGTCTGCGCCGCAGCCTGCCCGAACGCGACCTCTACGTGCTGCCGGCGCCCTGAGCCCCGCCTCACCGGGCTGACCGAGCCCGACCCCAGCTTGGCCGATACTGCGCGGGTTCCTCACCACGCCGCACTGCCATGAGCACCAACCGCCCGCTGGACCTGCCCCGCCACGTCATGAGCCTGCTGACGCTGCTCGGGCTGATCGTCGGCTGCCTCTGGGTGCTGCAGCCCTTCCTGGCCCCGCTGGTCTGGGCGGCCATGATTGCCGTGGCCACCTGGCCGCTGATGCTGAGCCTGGAGCACCGCCTGGGCGGCCGCCG
>CALRVU010000267.1:0-5403 GCA_943371685.1 Bordetella parapertussis
ATTGCTCGAGCAAGGTCTTCATGTGCCTGAGCGGCACGGCGTTGGGGCCGTCGCTGAAGGCCTCGGCGGGGTTGGGGTGGGTTTCCATGAACAGGCCTGCCACGCCGACGCCAACGCCGGCACGGGCCAACACCGGCACCATCTCGCGGGCACCACCGCTGGAGCCGCCCAGGCCGCCAGGCTTCTGTACCGAGTGGGTCACGTCGAACACCACTGGCGCGCCCGAGTTGCGCATCTCGGCCAGGCTGGTCATGTCGGCCACCAGGTTGTTGTAGCCGAAGCTGACGCCGCGTTCGCAGGCCAGGAAGCGGTCCTCCGACAAGCCCACTTCGCGCGCAGCGGCGCGAGCCTTGTCGATCACGTTCTTCATGTCCCAAGGGGCCAGGAACTGGCCCTTCTTGATGTTGACCGGCTTGCCGGATTGCGCGACCGCGCGGATGAAGTCGGTCTGGCGGCACAGGAAGGCCGGCGTCTGCAGCACGTCCACCACGCTGGCGACTTCATTCACCTGCGAGGCATCGTGCACGTCGGTGAGGACGGGCAGGCCGGTCTGGCGGCGCACTTCGTCGAGGATTTTCAGGCCGGCTTCCATGCCCAGGCCACGCTTGGTGGTGCCTGACGAGCGGTTGGCCTTGTCGAACGAGCCCTTGTAGATCAGCGGAATGCCCAAAGCCGCGCAGGCTTCCTTCAGCCGACCGGCCACCTCCAGCGAGATCTCCAGGCCTTCGATCGAACAGGTGCCGGCGATCAGGAAGAAGGGCTGGTCGAGACCGACGTCAAAACCGGCGAGTTTCATGCGGCACCTTTCTGCGCAGCCTGATGATCCAGGGCTGCCTTGATGTAGCTCTTGAACAGCGGATGGCCGCCCCAGGGCGTGGACTTGAATTCCGGATGGAACTGCACACCGACGAACCACGGGTGCACGGTGCGCGGCAGCTCGACCATCTCGGTCAGCTTCTCGCGCTGGGTGATGGCCGAAATCACCAGGCCGGCCGTCTGCAGGCGGTCCAGATAATGCTCATTGGCCTCAAAGCGGTGGCGGTGCCGCTCGGTCACGACCGGGCCATAGATCTCGTGAGCCAGCGTGCCGGGTTTGACATCCGAGCTCTGGGCGCCCAGGCGCATCGTGCCACCCAGGTCCGAGTTGGCATCGCGCTTCTGGATCGAGCCGTCGGCTTCTTGCCACTCGTCGATCAGGGCAATCACCGGATGAGCCGTGTCGGGATCGAACTCGGTCGAGTTGGCGCCGGCGAGACCAGCCATGTGGCGGGCGTATTCGATGGTGGCCACCTGCATGCCCAGGCAGATGCCGAGGTAGGGCAGCTGGTGCTCGCGCGCGAAGCGGGCCGCCACGATCTTGCCCTCGACGCCCCGCTTGCCGAAGCCGCCTGGCACCAGCACCGCGTCGAAGTGTCCCAGCTGCTCCGCCACGTTCGCGTCGCTCAAGGTCTCGGAGTCCACGTAGTGGATGGTGACCTTGACGTGATTGCTCAGGCCGGCATGGCGCAGGGCCTCATTGAGCGACTTGTAGGAGTCGGACAGATCGGTGTACTTGCCGCACATGGCGATGTTGACCTCGCCGCGCGGATGGGCCACTTCATGCACCAAGGCGTCCCAGGTCTTCAAGTCGGCCGGGCGGGTCAGCAACTGCAGCTTCATGCAGATCTGCTCATCCAGCCCTTGCTCGTGCAGCATGCGCGGCACCTTGTAGATGGTGTCCACGTCCCACATCGAGATCACGCCGTGCTGGGCCACATTGGTGAACAGCGAGATCTTCTCGCGCTCCTCCAACGGCACTTCGCGGTCGGCGCGGCAGAGCAGGGCGTCCGGCTGGATGCCGATCTCGCGCAGCTTCTGCACCGTGTGTTGGGTCGGCTTGGTCTTGAGCTCGCCGGCGGCCTTGATGTAGGGCACGTAGGTGAGGTGGACGAAGGCCGTGTTGGTCGGGCCCATCTTCAGGCTGAGCTGACGAACGGCCTCCAGGAAGGGCAGCGACTCGATGTCACCCACCGTGCCGCCGATTTCGACAATGGCCACGTCCACTGCCTCGGGCGTGCCGTAGCCCGCGCCGCGCTTGACGTATTCCTGGATCTCGTTGGTGACGTGCGGGATCACCTGCACCGTCTTGCCCAGGTAGTCGCCACGGCGCTCCTTCTCCAGCACCGTCTTGTAGATCTGGCCGCTGGTGAAGTTGTTGCTGCGCTTCATCCGGGTGGTGATGAAGCGCTCGTAGTGGCCCAGATCGAGGTCGGTCTCGGCGCCGTCGTCGGTGACGAACACCTCGCCGTGCTGAAACGGACTCATCGTGCCCGGATCCACATTGAGGTAGGGATCGAGCTTGATCAGGGTGACTTTGAGGCCGCGCGATTCAAGAATCGCGGCGAGAGAAGCGGATGCGATGCCCTTGCCTAGCGAGGACACCACACCGCCGGTGACGAAGACGAACTTGGTCATGTCTGGCAGCGCCCGCGGTCTCGCCCTGGGGCCCGCTGAACGGGCCGCATCACGGGGATGCACGAACGCTGTGGTGGTAAAAAGGCATTATATCGGTGCTGCACAGGCGCGCCTTGCGCCATCTGTGCATCAACGCATGGCGTCGAGCAGTTTGCGGACCTGGCAGGCCGTGTCGTCGGGCCGCTCCATGGGGTAGAGGTGGCTGCCCTCGAACCAGACAAAGCGATCACCCGCCAGCCGCTTGGCACCGATGATGCCGCCCTGCCGGATCTCGGCAGACTGCGTGCCGGCAATGAAGGCCACCGGGCACCGCGGCGGGTGGCGGCGCACCAGGCCGCCCAGGTGGTGCGGCAAGGTGTTGTAGATCTGGGTTTCGATCTCGCGCTGGAAGCCCAGCCGGACTTCACCTTCGGCCTCGTCAAAGCCGGTGGCCACATAGTCCTCCAGCACCCGCGGATCCCATCTGGCAAACACGGGCTTGCTGGCAAAGTGCGCATGCACGGCAGGCCGGTCCGGCCAGACGTGGCGCCGGCCCTTGGACACTTTGCCCGGCGAGACTCGCCCGATCAGACCCGTGCGCTTGAACACCTGCACGCTGTGCGCCCGCCAGCCGGTGATGACCGGCGAGTCGAGCATCACCAGGCCGCGCGCCAGGTCAGGCCGCTTGCAGGCCACCAGCAAGCTCAGCATGCCGCCCAGCGAGTGCCCGACCAGAAATACCGGTCCGCCGGCGTTCTGGGCCTCGATGAAGGCGATCAGCTCATCGCGCAGATGGCGCCAGTTGCTGGTGACCGGATAGTGCGGGTTGTGACCCAGGCGGGCCAGGCTGCGCACGCGGTAGCCGGCGGCTTCCCAATGCTC
This sequence comes from Bordetella parapertussis, assembly GCA_943371685.1. Taxonomy (GTDB): domain Bacteria; phylum Pseudomonadota; class Gammaproteobacteria; order Burkholderiales; family Burkholderiaceae_C; genus Ideonella; species Ideonella parapertussis_A. The sequence continues at coordinate 3,316 of CALRVU010000267.1, forward strand.
GAACAGCACGCGGTAGGTGCCCGCACCAAAACCGTTGGCATGGGCAAAGACCAGGGTGGGCCGGCGGTCCGGGCCGTCCTCAGGGCGGTCGGTATCAGACAATTTTTTCGTCTTCGCGGCTGATCTTGCGCATGGGCTCGTAGCGCTCGCTCTCGGCCAGCAGCGGGTGACGCGCTTCGCCGCCGTCCCAGTGCGGGTCGTCGATGCTCTCGAACACCTCGCGCAGGCGCTGGCCCCAGGTGCTGTGGATCATCTGGAAGTAGGGGTTCTTGTCATCGATCACGACGATGCGGTCGCTCTTGAGCTGGCCCTTCTCATACACCATCAGGTCCAGCGGCAAACCCACCGACAGGTTGGACTTGAGGGTCGAGTCCATCGACACCAGGGCGCATTTGGCCGCCTCGTCCAGCGGCGTGGTCGGCGTCAGCACGCGGTCCAGGATGGGCTTGCCGTACTTGCTTTCGCCGATCTGGAAGAAGCAGGTCTCGCGGGTGGCTTCAATGAAGTTGCCGGCCGAATAGACCAGGAACAGGCGCATGGCCTCGTCGCCGATCTGGCCACCGAAGATCATGCTGCAGTTGAAGTCGATGCCGGCCGCCTTCAGCGACGGGCCGTCCTGCTCATAGACCCGGCGCACAGCGCTGCCCAGCACGCGGGTGGCGTCGAACATGCTCTTGGCGTTCCAGATGGTGATGGGTTCGTCGTCGCCATTGGCCAGCTTCTCGACCTGCAGGATCTCGCGCACGGCCTGCGAGATGCTCAGGTTGCCGGCTGACATCAGCACCATGAAGCGCTCGCCTGGCTGCTCATAGACCATCATCTTGCGGAAGGTGCTTATCGCATCCAGGCCCGCATTGGTGCGCGAGTCAGAAAGGAAGACGAGGCCGGCGTTGAGCCGGATGCCGACGCAATAGGTCATGGAGTGGAGGCTTTCTGCAAGGATTTGAGCCGGTAGAGCGCGTCCAGCGCCTCTCTCGGGGTCAGAGTATCAGGGTTGAGGGCGGCCAGGGCTTCATCGCTGGCGGACGCCGCGGCCGGCGCGGGGGCGGGCGCCGGTGCAAACAGATCGACCTGGGATTCGCCGGCTCGGGATTGTGTTTCGAGGGCCTCCAGCGTGTTGCGCGCCTGGCGCAGCAAGGCTGGCGGCATGCCGGCCAGGCGGGCCACCTGCACGCCGTAGCTGCGGCTGGCCGGACCGGGCTCGATGGCGTGGAGGAAGACGATGTCGTCGCCACTCTCGGCCGCGCTGACGTGCAGGTTCTGCGCCCGCTCGTGGCGGCGCGGGAACTCGGTCAACTCGAAGTAGTGGGTGGCGAACAAGCTGAAGGACTTGTTGCGGTCGTGCAGATGGCTGGCGATGGCCGAGGCCAGGGCCAGACCGTCAAAGGTCGAGGTGCCGCGGCCGATCTCGTCCATCAGCACCAGCGAGTGCTCGGTGGCGCTGTGCAGGATGGCGGCTGCCTCGATCATCTCGACCATGAAGGTGGACTGGGCGTTGGCCAGGTCGTCGGCCGCACCGATGCGGGTGTGGATGGCATCGATCGGCCCCAGGCGGCAGCGCCGGGCCGGCACGTACGAACCCATGGCGGCCAGCAGCACGATCAGCGCCACCTGGCGCATGTAAGTGCTCTTGCCGCCCATGTTCGGGCCGGTGATGATCTGCAGGCGGTTGCGGGCATCGAGCCGGCAGTCGTTGGCGATGAAATCGCCGGCGCCGGTCTCGGCCAGGCGGGCCTGCACGACAGGGTGCCGACCGGCTTCGATCTCGATGCAGGGCTGGTTGACGAACTCGGGCTGGCACCAGTCCAGGGTCACGGCCCGTTCGGCCAGCGCGGCCAGCGCGTCCAGGCTGGCCAGGGCCCGGCCCAGGGCGCTGAAGGTGGGCAGGCCTTCCTGCAACTGGTCCAGCAACTGCTCGAACAGCCACTTCTCGCGGGCCAGCGCCCGGTCCTGCGCTGACAAAGCCTTGTCCTCGAAGGTCTTCAGCTCGGGCGTGATGTAGCGCTCGGCGTTCTTCAGGGTCTGGCGCCGCTGGTAGTGGGCCGGCACCTTGTCCAGGCCCGAGCTGGTGACCTCAATGTAGAAGCC
>CALRVU010000268.1:0-5385 GCA_943371685.1 Bordetella parapertussis
CACCAGCTACAGCTTCTGAACCTCAGGCTTGCGTGCTTGGACCCATGCCGCCAGCGCCGCTGCAGGCATGGGCCGGGCAAACAGATAGCCCTGACCGTAGTCGCAACCGGCTGACAGCAGCAGTTCGCGCTGCTCCGGCGTCTCCACACCTTCTGCCACCACCTTCATACCCAGCTCGTGGGCCATCCGGATGATGGCCTTGCACAGTGCAAGGTTCTTGGAGGTGGCGGACAGATCGCGCACGAACACCTGATCAATCTTCAGATAGTCGATCTCGAACTTCTGCAGGTAGGACAGCGACGAGTAGCCCGTTCCGAAATCGTCCAGCGAGACGGGCACGCCGGCCTCGCGCAGCCTGTCGAGTTGCTCGGAGACGCCACTCGCCGCGTCCAGCAGCAAGCCTTCCGTGATCTCCACGACCACGGCGTCACCACGCACGCCTTGCTCGTCCAGATGGGCGATCCAGGCGGCGGCCGTGCCCTCTGGATTGCGGAACTGGACCGGTGACTTGTTGACGCTGACCTGGAAGCCCGGATGCAGCGAGCTGCGCCAGAGCCGGACTTGCTGAACAGCCTGCTTGAACACCCAGTCGCCGATGGCCACGATCATGCCGCTGGACTCGGCGATGGGGATGAACACATCGGGGCTGACCATGCCCCGCACTGGATGCTGCCAGCGCAGCAGGGCCTCTGCCTTGTGCACGCCACCCGTGGCCAGTTCAATGATGGGTTGGTAGTGCACTTGCAACTGCTGCTCGGCCAGCGAACTGTGCAGGTCATTGGCCAGGCGCATCCGCGTCTGCGCCGCCTCTTGTAATGCGGGCGTGAAATAGCTGAAGCGGTTGCGGCCCGCGTCCTTGGCGGCGTAGAGGGCCTGATCGGCATGCTTCAACAACTCGTCGATGGCGCCGGCATCGGCCGGATACAGCGCGATGCCCACGCTGGCGGAGACGAAGGCGCGCTCCCCGCCCAGATGGAACGGGGCGGACAGGCTCATGATGATCTTCTGTGCGATCTGCTCCACGCGCTGGGACTGGGCCAGATCGGGCAGCACCACGGTGAACTCGTCGCCCCCCATGCGGGCCACGGTGTCGGCCTCTCGAACACAGCGGCTGATGCGCCGGGCGGCTTCCAGCAGCAACTGATCGCCCCGGTCATGGCCCAGCGTGTCGTTGACCTCCTTGAAATGATCCAGGTCGATGAACATCAGGGCCACCGCGCTGCCGTCGCGGTCGCTTTTCTTCAGGTCATGGCTGAGCCGGTCGCGCAACATGCGCCGATTGGGCAGCCCGGTCAGGGTGTCGAAATTGGCCTGCTGCCAGATCATCGCCTCGGACTGCTTCCAGCGGGTGATGTCGGTGTGGGTGCCGATCATGCGCAGTGCGCGGCCTTCGGCATCGCGGGCGATCACCATGCCGCGGCTCAACACCCATTTCCAGCTGCCGTCGCGGCAACGCACACGGTGCTCATGCACATAGGTCGGGCTGCGACCCTCCAGGTGCGCGCGGCGCGCTTGCTCCATGCTCGCCAGGTCGTCGGGGTGGGTGCGGCCGTCCATCGCATCGGACCGGTTGGGCAACTCCTCTTCGCTGTAGCCGTACATCTCGCGAAAGCGCTGCGAGAACACCTCGACGCCGGTTTGCAGATACCAGTCCCAGACGCCGTCACCTGAGCTCTCCAGCGCCAGTTTCCAGCGCTCTTCGCTTTCGCGCAGATCGGCCTCGGCCCGCTGGTGCTCGGTGATGTCGACGATCACCCCGCAGCGCACCATGCCGGACTCATCCCGCGAGGCGATCGATGAAGTCACCTGCACCCATTTCAGGGTGCCGTCGGCCAGGACGATCCGGAACTCCAGACTGATCTGCTCACCCGTGACCCGGCTTTGGCGCAGCAGGGTTTCGACCCGGTCGGCATCCTCCGGGTGGCGGCAGGCCTCCAGCAGTCGGCCATTGGCCAGCACCTCGTCGGGTCGCAGGCCATAGATCGCTTCAACGCCCGGGCTGACGTAGCTGTAGCGGCGGCGGCCCTCGGGGCTGATGTGCAGCCGGTACACCATGCCCGGCATCTGCGTGGCAATCTGCCGGAAGCTCGCCTCGCTGGTGCGCAACTGGCTTTCGGCAAGGCGGCGCTCGGTGATGTCTCTCAAGACCCAGACCAGGTGTCCGCCGGCCCCGGATTCGTCAGGCAGCGGGGTCACGTCCAGGGTGATCCAGATCCGGGCTCCGTTGCCGGGCGACATCAGCAACTCGGCCTGGCAGGCGCGGCCATCGTTCACGGCCTGCCTCAGGTCCAGCAGGGTTCCGGCATCGGTGTCCAGGCCCCACAGGCGGTCGGGGGTCTGGCCGTGCAGCGCACTGGCGCTCAAGCCGAGCCGGCGCTCCAGCGCCTCGTTGACGAACACGATGGCAGGAAACCTGTCACCCTGAGGGTCCGTCCTGACCGGGGCGAGGGTGATCAGGACCATGTCGCTGAGTTGCGACAGGGCACCGCTGGTCAAGCGCAGGCCTTCATTGGCCGCCGTCAGCTTGGCCTGCTCGGCCTGCAGATGGGACACGCTGCTGGCCTGGCGTGCCAAGGCCGCATCGAGCCTGCGCAGCAGCACCGAGATCGACAGGGTGGCCAGCGCATTGACGAAGCAGACATTGAGCGTGACGACCAGCCATTCACTCCATGAGCCTGAGGGCAGGGCGGGCAGCGACCAGCCCAGGTGGAACAACGTCGCCAGGCCCATCAGGCTCAGCCCATTGGCAGCCACGGCCCAAGGTGCCGCGCGAGCGCCCAGCAAGAGCACCGCGATCACCGGCATGATGCTCAGGTAGATGAGATTGGTCGGGCCGGCCAAGAGCAGCAGACCGAGTCCTACGGCGTGCGCGAGCAACAGCAGCACGATCACCCGCAGGCGATAGGGCAGGGCGGTGTGCAGCCTCAGCCAGGCCACGCAAGCCAGGGCCAGCACATCGACCACCGGCACCAGCACCATGCCCCGTTCGGTGGCCAGCCAGGCGCTGGGCACGGCGATCAGGCTGCCCGACAGCAGCACGAATCCCAGCAGGGTGCGCAAGGCCTGCTCCCGCCACTCGGTGACGTCGCGGGCTGACGCTTGCAAAGGACGGATCAAACGGTTGAAGAAGCGGTGCACAGATGCAGAGCCCAATGCAGAAAGGGGTTGCCCGCAAGTGCAGGCAACCCCTCCATTCTCTGCCCGAAAGCTGACGTCAGCGCATCGAATGATCCAGTTGGAACACCGACACCGCATGCCCCAGCCGGTCGGCCTGCATGCGCAAGCTTTCGGCGGCTGCGGCGGCTTGCTCCACCAGCGCCGCGTTCTGCTGGGTGGCGCCGTCCAGCGAGGCCACCGATTGGTTGATCAGGCCGATGCCGCTGCTTTGCTCGCGGGTGGCATGGCTGATGTCGCTGATCATCCGGGTGACCTTTTCCACGCCGGTGCTGATCTGCTGCATGGCGTCGCCAGCGTCTTGCACCAGGCGGGCACCGCTGTCGACTTTCTCGGTCGAGGCATTGATCAGGCTCTTGATCTCGCGGGCGGCATTGGCGCTGCGCTGGGCCAGCGTCCGGACCTCGCCGGCCACCACCGCAAAGCCCCGGCCTTGTTCGCCGGCACGTGCGGCTTCCACCGCCGCGTTCAGGGCCAGGATGTTGGTCTGGAAGGCGATGCCGTCGATCACGCCGATGATCTCGTTGATCTTGCGCGAGGCCGTGCTGATCTCGCTCATGTTGGCCACCACATTGCTGACGATCTGGCTGCCACGCTCGGCCGCAGAGGCGGCATTGCCGGCCAGGTCGTTGGCGGTATTGGCCACATCGGCGCTCTGGCGCACCGAGCCGGTCAATTGCTCGATCGAGCCGGCGGTGGCCTGCAGGCTGGAGGCGGTTTGTTCGGTGCGGCTGCTCAGGTCCTGATTGCCGGAGGCAATTTCGGCTGAGGCCGTGGTGATGGAGTCGGTCGCGTCGCGGATGGTGCGCACCGTGTCGTGCAGCCGACTCGTCATGGCCGCCACGCTGGCGCTCAGGGAGGTGCTGTCGCCAGCCGCCACGGGGATCTTCACGCTCAGGTCACCATCGGCCACCTTGTGCACCAGATCGCGCAGGGTGGTCGGTTCGCCGCCCAGGTCTTTCCAGACCGAGACGATCACGCGTTGCGAGGTCACGCCCAGCACGATCAGCACGATCAGGCCGGTCAGGCCGCTGAGCATCAGGTTGCGCTGCATGCCGCCGGAGACCGAGTCGAATCGGGCTGACAGGGAGGCGCGAGCCGCTTCCTCCTGCTCTTTCAAGGTCTTGTCCAATGCGGCCTGGCTCGCTTGCATGGCGGGCAGCAAGGCAGCGAAGTCCTGCTTGTCCAGCATGGCCTTGGTGGTGCTGACGGCTGCAGTCTGCCAGTCGTCAAACACCTTCTTCAGCTGGGCGCTGGCCTGGGCCTTGCCTTCCAGCAGGGCTGCCGCAGCCAGTGCCTTCTGGGCGTCCGCGTTGATGGGTTTGAGTTCGTCCAGCTTGCTGGCGTCGCCCTCGGCGGCGGCGGATTGCAGCGTCAGCTGAAGCTGTTCTGCATCGCGGTCCACGCGCAGCACGGCCTCGAGGTAGGGGTTGTCCACGGCCTGCAGAGTGACCAGCGAGGCCTGGGCGCTGCGTCCGACCATCAGGCTGATCAACAGACCGATGAGAAAAACGCTGGCCGCTGCGAGCGGCAACATCCAGATTTTGGTGCGGAACTTCATGATGGTGCTCTGGTTGGCCGACGGTTCGCCGTCAGTCTTGGGCGCCTCCGGCCCGCATTTCGCGGGCCGGCTGTGAGGGTCAGTTGAGCGGCAGGGCCACCTTGACGGTGCCGTCCACCGCAGACTTGTCGATGTAGCCGATGGCCTTGGGATCGGCCGCCACGGCCTTCTTCACGGCGGCGGCGTCGGCCACTTCCTTGGGCGGCTGGCCCTTGCCGGTGAACACGATGCGCGACCAGGTGGCTTTGACCTGGGCGGCGTCGCGCCCGGTGGCCTTCTTGTAGAAGTCCGCCCGGATGGCTGCGCTCTCGGGTTGATCGATGGGCGTGGAGGCGTTGCTCTTGCCGAGGTAGATGTCAGCGACCTGATCCTGGGTCAGCGCGCCCGCACTGGGGTGGGCGATGACGACGATGTCAGCGCAGGCCAGCGTGGACAGGCCCAGGCTCAAGGCAAGAACGGCAATGGTTTTGGTTTTCATGGTGGGATCTCCTCGGCGCTCAGAACACGAAGTCCACGCCCACGGTCAGCACCTTGACGCTGTCGGTGGTGGTCGAAGACGTCACGAACGCAAGCGGGTCATTGGCCTTGAAGCGGTCGATCTGAGCCTTCATCGCCACATTGGGGGCGATGTCATAGCGCAGGCTGGCACC
>CALRVU010000269.1:0-5371 GCA_943371685.1 Bordetella parapertussis
TTGGGCCAAGAGCCCAAACCGGAACCGCTCTTGTTCAGCCTCTCGATGGAATGGCTAAAGCGCATTCTTCACGCCGCCCAGCTGAGGCTGAACTTTCTTCCAGAAGGTCGGATTTCGCCACACACCGAGGACCCACGCAACGATTCCGACCCAGGCACCAAAGAGAGTTTCATAGAGCGCCGCGGCCATGAGTTTGGATTGGTACCAGTCGTTGATCTGCTGGTCTCCGAGGACGTTGAATGCCATTCCACCAAACATCAGGAAGGGGGCCAATGCGCCGGCCAGTGCAGCGAAAAGCAAGCTGACACGCCCAATTCTCCATGCCACGCCAAAGAACAATAATCCCATCGGAAGCGCGAAAACATAGACTGGCAGCGCAGCGCGACAAACCGCTTCGGCAAAGTCCGAATAATGGACCGGCAGGGAGTCTTCAGATAACAACAGCCTACCGATCCACGCAACGATCGGGGCAACGAGGAAGGCGGCCATGACACGAAGCATTTGCGCTCTAACGAATGAAAGGGACTTCCCCGTCCCGAACTAGCCGCATTGCGGCAGACGGCAACAAAGTGCCACGATGGGAGGTGCGGTTTCTCATCAACTCATTCGGAAGGGGAAGTCCATGACGATTCTGACCGTTGGCATTGATCTCGCCAAGAACGTTTTTGCAGTGCATGGGGTGAACGAGGCGGGCAAGGCGGAGCTGGTACGTCCTGCCGTGCCGCGCGACAAGCTCCACGAGCTGATCGTGTCGCTGCCGCCCTGTGTGATTGGCATGGAAGCCTGTTCCGGCGCGCACCACTGGGCGCGGCTGTTCCAGGCAGCGGGCCACACCGTGCGCCTGATTGCGCCGAAGTTTGTGACGCCGTATCGCATGACCGGCAAGCGGGGGAAGAACGATGCGGCTGACGCAGCGGCGATATGTGAAGCCGTGCAGCGCCCGCACATGCGCTTCGTGCCGCTCAAGAGTCTCGATCAGCAATCGCGCCTGATGGTGCACCGCGCCCGGCAAGGCTTTGTCGAGCAGCGCACGGCCACTCTCAATCGCATCCGGGGTTTGCTCAGCGAGTTCGGCATCGTCTTGCCGCTCAAGGCCGCCACCGTGCGCCGCCGCGCCTGCGAGAGCCTGGAGGACCTGCCCGGCTACGCCAACACCGTCATCGGCGACCTGCTCAGCGAGGTCACCCGGCTGGACGAGCGCATCACCCAGTACGACCAGCACATCCGCGCCATGGCCAAGGAAGACGCGCGGGCCAAGCGCCTGATGCAGCTCAGCGGTGTGGGTGAAACCACGGCCACCTGCCTGCTGGCGATGATCGGCAACGGCCACGACTTTGACTGTGGTCGACAGTTTGCGGCCTGGCTGGGGTTGGCCCCGGGCCAATACAGCTCTGGAGGGAAGACCCGGCTCGGTCGCATCACCAAGGCGGGCGACGCCTACCTGCGCAGCCTGCTGGTGCTGGGCGCCAGAGCGATGCTGGCTGCGGCCAAGAAGAAGACCGACAAGCTCAGCGAATGGGCGGTGGCGCTGGCCGAGCGACGCGGCTACTGGAAAGCCGTGGTCGCCATTGCGGCCAAGAACGCGCGCATGGCTTGGGCGGTATTGCACAAGGGCGAGGCCTTTGCGCTGCCGGCCTGAGGCCAGCATCCCGAGTCGACGACCGACCACCACACCAGGAGCGAAGAATTCCACCGCCGCGTGACGGCAAGCGTTGATGACAACAGGTTTGGGCCTGCGCGGGGAGTGACCGATCAATTCAAGGGCGGCGAACAGATTGCCGGCTAACGAATGGGTCCCCCGCGTGCGTCCTTCATCAGGGTCCGTGGCCATCAACAGGCCACAAGAATGACCGATTGTAGTTTGGCCAGTCCGCACCTTTTGTCTTCTTCAACCGCTTGATATTCACTCGGCCGTCCGGTTTGCAAGAAGGAAGAAATTCAGACCCGCTCTGCGGGTCCGGGGTCAACTTTTGCTTGACGAATGGGGAAGCCCTTGTAGTTGGAGCTGAGGGGCCGAAACCGGCTGGCCGCGCGAAGCGATGATCAACTGCTGAGCGTAGCGCGGCCAGCGGGTTGAGATCCCCTCGAGCGACCTGTTAGGCCTCACGCCGTTGCGCACAGGCCAGCGGGCAATGATGCACTGTAGAACTTGCCTTTGACAATGCTGGCTCATGTGTCTTGCCACTTGATCCAGTCTGGGCGAAGACCTTCATTGACAAAGAAGTAGGCGAGCGCCTTGTAGCAGTCTTCGACGTCTACACACCAGGAAGCAGGATATTTGTCGATTTGTCCATTGCTCAATTGAAATTGAACTGTGCCACGTGCGTTTGAATTACCGATGCTCGTACAACCTGAGTCAGCCTCGTGCCTGAGGTATATCAGACAGGCCGCCTCAGCGCGCCGAAGCATGCCCAAAGCCGGACCAACTTTGGAATTCAACCAAAGTTCAAAGTCCTCGTGCTGATTGAAGTCGTCGAGGATTCTTCCGAACTCCTCAATCGACTGGACTTGGCTTTCGACGCCCTGAAATGTCACGGTCGGTGGCATATGAGGCCTAACGTTTGAGATGAGAGGCTTGACCCGGCTTTCCGGGGCAAGTCCTCTCGATTGAAGGGTTAGGCGTCATTCTTTCTGCGGAACAGGCGGTCAAGGAACGAACGCTTCGGGTTCTCATAGAACTCCGAATACGGCTCGAAACCAGCGTGGCTTCCGTCGGCGGAGAACGTCTCACCGGTTTCGCTTACTACACGCGCGTTCAATTTTTCGGCGATGGTAGACATGCACACCAAGGTGGGTTGATCGGGATTCTTTACCTGGACTTGACTGTCATTCCATAGAAACGGGATGCCGAGGCCTTCAGGGTGCGCTGTCCACGCGAACTCGGCAATGGCCTGAAGGTTTTGGGGTTTGCTGTCAGACGAGTCATGGTTTCGACGGAAGCTCCCCAGACCTTTGGCTGCTTCTTCCCACTCGTTCTGCGCAATGGGCAGGCCTCCGTCTTCCAAGGGATTTGCTTTGCGGGTGATGTACACATAGAGGCTCATAGGTTCGCGTGTGGCTTGGATGACGCCTAACGTTGAAGCTGAGGGGCCGAAACCGGCTGGCCGCGCGAAGCGATGATGAACTGCTGAGCGTAGCGCGGCCAGCTGGTTGAGGTCCACTCGAGCGACCAGTTAGGCATCGGATTCGCCCTCATCTTCGTTTGGATACACCGACAAGGATACTTCAACGCTAGCTGCGGAAGCCAAGCGAAGAAGTTCAACCGGAAATGTGAACGACGCCCAGCCAGGTGGACGGATTTCAGCACCAAAATCTAGAAGGGCCCACTCCACACCGCGATGGGACGAAAGACGCTGTACCTCTGAGAGGTTTTGCTTCAAAAATTCAACCGCGGCCTCGATCTGCACCGATATGCTTGCAAAATCAGCGTCGCTCGCTACTACACGAAGGCCAGACGATGAATTTTTATCCTCGTTCGTAATACTGCTGGGAAATCGCCTCTCGCCTTTGCGCCAACTCGAATCGATCACAAGTGTTGATGAGACTAAAAATTCGTCAACATCGAAGTTAACGCCACCTGCGCGAAGGATGCACGCCATAGATGCCTAACGTTGGAGCTGAGGGGCCGAAACCGGCTGGCCGCGCGAAGCGATGATCAACTGCTGAGCGTAGCGCGGCCAGCCGGTTGAGGTCCCCTCGAGCGACCTGTTAGGCCCCACGGTTTTGTTGGAGTTTAGTTGCACGGATGACAAGGTCTGAGAGTGAGCTTGGCGGACTATCAAGCGTTCCGATCAACTTGCGATTCCAAGCATTCGACTTACGCTCAAACATTGACACCTCGACGGAATACCCTCGTCCACCTCGCTCAACGGCTACGAGAACGCAGTGCGTTGAAACTCCAGCCTTGCTGAATCGCCGCATCGGGAGGCTTGAATTCACAACATCGGTGATATTGAATCTCTGTCCGCGGTCGGCTATACCTTCGAGTCCAGCGTTCAACGCCCCGAGCGCGCTCCCTGTCTCACTTGGTAGTGCGTTGACGGAAGTTACTTCCACAAGCTTCGGGTCGATCGGAAAACAGCCTTCCGATGCTGAGCATTCAATTGCGCAGAGGCCCGACAGGACGATTAATGCGACAGGCAAGGCAAGTGTCATGTGGGGCCTAACGTTCGAGCTAAGCGGGAGGCGACGGTGTGACGACTGGCCCGCGAGGCCGATGATCTGAGAAACGGCTTCGCGGGCCAGGCGGCGCGCCGTTGGCTCTCCGCTTGAGCGAAGGGTTAGGTTGCATCGCGCAGAGCTGACGAGGTGGATCTCTGGTTCCACATTTCGACTAGAGGGTTTCTCCAAAGCGCTAGCAGCCAGAAGGCAACGCCGGAAACTGCGCCTGCGAGGGCAAAGGGCCAGAGTTCCCAGACCTGCTGCACGCGATAGGCGAGGTGCAGCCCAGAGTCAAATGCTTGTGCTGCGACCGATACAGCCGGGACGAGCAGCGCGGCTGCGGAGCCGACCAGCGCAGCTGCCCACAAAGTGACGCGTCCCATGCGCGCCAGAAGCACCAAAGCGGGTAGGGCGACAAAAGCAACTGACGCGTACGCAAATAGAGAAAAGAAGAATACAAACGAGAGCGCTGCTGCGAGATGCATGTCAGGGGCCTGCGAATGTGACAGGAGCCGCCCAGGCAGCAGTGCAATTGCCACGATGGCAGGCGGAAGCAGCATGAGAGTGAGCGTGATGCGGCGCATTTGTGCAGCCTAACGTTGGAGTTGAGCGGCTCGCGCCGGCAGGCTGCGATTGGGCAAAAATGAAATGCTGCCCAATTGCAGAATGTTGGTGCGAGTCCACTCGAACGAGGGGTTAGGCGTCGACGAGGAGGGCGACCGAGTAGGGTGTTTGTATGTATTCACGAACATGGTCTCGCATGGGCTGTTTGTGCTCCATGCTATCGACTGTGTATGAGTGCAGGGATAGATTTGCTCGCTCTGAGCGCTGCGAGTTCCATACCACCGAGAACCCGAATCCGTGCTCTGAGTCATTGGTTCGACCAGTATATTTGACGCCACCGCTGGTGCTAAGGGTGAAGCTATGGCCACTGCGGATGGGCGGCTTGGCGCGAAGCTCTTGAAACAAGTCGGAAGTTGGAGTGAAATCGCCCTTCTCCTCCGAGTCCGGTTCATTGGGGAAAAGCTCGTCGATAGTCTTGCCTTTATGCGATGTGACGCTCACCTCGGTGAAGGTAACCTCAAGCAGATCCCCTGGCCTTAAGGTGGCGGAGTTGATCCAGATGAGGTAGGTTGACTCGCCTTGATCTGGATACTGCCCACCCGACATCTCCAAGTCGGCAAACTCATCGTCGACTCGCGTGCCATGT
>CALRVU010000270.1:0-5365 GCA_943371685.1 Bordetella parapertussis
ATCTCGCCGTCGCCCTGGCTGAAGTGCAGGTCGCCCACGCTCAGGCCGGCGCCGTCCACATAGACCGGGAAGTAGACCTTGGCGCCGCGCGACAGGTCCTTGATGTCGCAGTTGCCACCATGCTCGCGCGGTGGCACGGTGCGGGCGGCTTCGGCGGCGGCCTTGTCCTTGGCATCGCCGGTCATCTGGCCCATGTGGGCGGTGCCGGCAAACGGCGGATTGGCCAGGCCCGAGGTGGCCGGGTCGCTGTCGATCAGGGCTTGTTCGCGCGCATTCCAGGCTTCGAGCATCTTGCGGTCGGGCAGGCAGCCGATCAGGCCCGGGTGGATCAGGCCGGCGTAGCTCACGCCCGGCACGTGGCGCGAGCGGGTGAACATGCCCTCGATGTCCCAGATCGACTTCTGGGCCTGCGGGAAGTGCTCGGTCAGGAAGCCGCCGCCGTTCTTCTTGGAGAAGAAGCCGTTGAAGCCCCACAGGCTGTCTTGCTTGGCGCCGATGTCGAGCAGGTCGACGACCAGCAGGTCGCCCGGCTCCGCGCCCTTGACGCCCACCGGGCCCGACAGGTAATGCACCGTGCTCAGGTCGATGTCGCGCACATCGTCGGCGCTGTCGTTGTTCTTGATGAAGCCGCCAGTCCAGTCAAAGGTCTCGAGGATGAAGTCATCGCCCGGATTGACCCAGCAGGCCATCGGAATGTCCGGATGCCAGCGGTTGTGGATCTTGTCGTTTTCCAGCGGGCTCTTGTTGAGGTCAACGCTGATCAGGGTATCGGCCATGGTTCATCTCCTGCTGTCGAAGGGGTCGGGAAAGGGTGGGGGCTGACGCTGCGGTGGTCAGACGCTGAGGTATTGCTTGATGCGGGTGACGTCGGTGTCGGCGCGGGTGGTCTCGTGCACGAGCCGGCCGCCTTCGATGACGAACAGCCGGTCGGCGACGTCGAGCGCGAAGCTCAGGACCTGCTCGCTGACGACGATCGTGATCTCGCGCATCTTGCGGATCTCGTTGAGCGCCTTGGCGATGTCCTTGATGATCGAGGGCTGGATGCCCTCGGTGGGCTCGTCCAGCAGAAGGACCTTGGGCTCGGTGACCAGCGCGCGGGCGATGGCGAGCTGTTGCTGCTGGCCGCCCGAGAGGTTGCCGCCCTTGCGTCGGCGCATGTCCCACAGCACCGGGAACAGGGCATAGATCTCTTCGGGGATCTGCCGGTGCTTGGCGTTCTCCAGCCCGGTCTGGATGTTCTCCTCCACACTCAGCGTCGGAAAGATCATCCGGCCCTGCGGCACATAGGCAATGCCCTTGGCCACCCGGCGATAGCTCTCGTCCTGGCTGATCTCCTGGCCGGCCACGCTCACCGAGCCGCTCTTGGTGGGCAGCACGCCCATCAGGCTCTTGAACAAGGTGGTCTTGCCCATGCCGTTGCGGCCCATGATGGCCACCGTCTCCTTGGCCCGGGCCTCAAACGACACGCCGTGCAGCGCCTCGCTTTGGCCGTAGGCCACGAACAGGTCCTTCACACTCAACATCTCCAGCTCCTCATCTTGTGTTCATCAAGCGACCGCCGCGGAGCTGGCTCTGCCAGGCCGCTGGCGGTGCCCCCTTGAGGGGGAGCGCCGCAGGCGCTTCGGGGGTGGGCCATCAATGGCCGAGGTAGACGTCAATGACCTTGGGGTCGTTCTGGACCTTGTCCATCGAGCCTTCGGCCAAGATCTTTCCCTGGTGCATCACCGTCACCTTGTGGGCGATCTGCTTGACGAATTCCATGTCGTGCTCGATCACGATCACCGAGCGGTTCTTGCAGATGCGCTGCAGCAGCTCGGCCGTCAGCTCGCGCTCGCGAGCGCTCATGCCGGCGATCGGCTCGTCGAGCAGCAGCAGCTCGGGGTCCTGCATCAGCAGCATGCCGATCTCCAGCCATTGCTTCTGGCCGTGGCTGAGCAGCCCGGCCTCGGTGTCGAGCTTGTCGCTCAAGAAGATGTCCTCGGCGACCACCTGCACGCGGGCCTTGACCTCGTCGTCGCACTTGAACGCCAGCGCGCCGAACACCGAGCGGCCCTTGGGATAGGACACCTCCAGGTTCTGGAACACGCTGAGGTTCTCGTAGATCGAGGGCGTCTGGAACTTGCGGCCGATGCCCAGCCGCACGCGGCGGAACTCGGCCATCTGCGTGAGCTCGGTGTTCTTGAACTTGATGCTGCCGGAGTAGGCCTTGGTCTTGCCGCAGATCAGGTCCAGCAGGGTGGTCTTGCCAGCGCCGTTGGGGCCGATGATGACCCGCAGTTCGTTGCGGTCGATGTAGAGGGTCAGGGTGTCGATGGCCTTGAAACCGTCGAAGGAGACGGTCAGGTCCTCGATCGCCAGGGCGTAGTCGGTGTTGCTCATGACGGGTTCCGGTTCAGGCTTGCTGGCCGCTCACGCCCGGGGGCAGCGTGGGGTCTTGCGATTCGGCCGCGGAAGACTTGGCCGGGGCGGCGGCGGGTGCGGGAGAGGCCGCGGGCGAGGGCGCGGATGCCGGTGCTGACTTGGCGGCCGCCCGACCGGCCCGCAGGCGGTTCCAGCGGGGCACGACCTGGCTCTCCCACAGCCCCGCCAGGCCCATCGGAAAGGCCATGGTCACGCCGATGAACAACCCGGCCATCAGGAACAGCCAGAGGTCGGGGAAGCTCTCGGAGAAGTAGGTCTTGCCGGCGTTGACGAGCAGCGCGCCATAGACCGCGCCGACCAGGCTCATGCGGCCACCGACGGCGGCGTAGATCACCATCTCGATGCTGGGAACGATGCCCACGAAGCTCGGTGACATGAAGCCCACCTGCAGCGAGAAAAGCGCCCCGCCGATGCCCGACAGCGCCGCCGCCAGGCAGAAAGTGAAGATCCGGAAGTTGGCGACGTCGTAGCCCGAGAAGCGCACTCGGTCTTCCTTGTCGCGCATGGCCAGCAGCAGGGTGCCGGCCTTGCTGGTCTGGATCCAGCGGCACAGCACGATGCTGGCCAGCAGCAGCGCCACGCAGAGGTAGTAGAGGATGTACTTGGCGCTGTCGGTGCGGGTGTCCCAGCCCAGCACGGTCTTCAGGTCGGTCATGCCGTTGACGCCACCGGTGTAGCCCTGCTGGCCGATGATCAGCACCGTCAGGATCAAGGCCACGGCCTGGGTGATGATGGCGAAGTACACGCCACCCACCCGGCGCTTGAACATGGCGTAGCTGATGATCCAGGCCAGCAGCGTGGGCACCGCCACCACGGCGATCAGGCTCAGCGGCAGGCTCTTGAACGGCAGCCAGAAGGCCGGCAGTTCGGTGATCTGGTTCCAGTCCATGAAGTCGGGGATGCCGGGCGTCGACTGGATCTTGGTCGTGACCGGATCGCTGGCCTCGAGCTTGAGGAACATGGCCATGGCGTAGCCGCCCAGGCCGAAGAACACGCCCTGACCCAGGCTGAGCACGCCGCCATAGCCCCAGACCATCACCAGGCCGATGGCCACGAAGGCATAGGTGAGGTACTTGCCGATCAGATTGAGGCGGAAGATGTCGAGCGCCAGCGGCAGCACGACCACCAGCAGCACCGCCAGCACCAGCAGGCTGCCCAGTTGATAGCGTCGGATCAGGTCTTTGAATGTCTTCATGGCAGGGACTCCGGGGAGGGTTCAGCGACGCACCTTGGATGCGAACAGGCCTTGCGGTCGCATCATCAGGATCAGCACGATCAGGGACAGGGTGATCACCTTGGCCATGGAGCCCGACATGAAGAACTCGGTGATCGATTGGGTCTGGGCGATGCCGAAGGCCGAGACCACCGTCCCCAGAAGGCTGGCGGCGCCGCCGAAGGTGACGACCAGGAAGGAGTCGACGATGTAGAGCGAGCCCGAGGTCGGGCCGGTGGAGCCGATGGTGGTGAAGGCCGCGCCGGCCATGCCGGCAATGCCGCAGCCGATGGCAAAGGTCAGCCGGTCGGTCTTCTGGGTGTTGATGCCGATGGCATTGGCCATGGTCCGGTTGCTCACGGTGGCCCGCACCCGCAGGCCCCAGCGGCTCTTGGCCAGGGCGATCAGCACGCTGACGGTGACCACGGCGGTGAGCGCCAGCACGAACAAGCCGTTGATCGGAATGTCCAGCCCGGCTTGGGGGGCCCAGGAGCCCATCAGCCATTCGGGCAGCGTGGGGCTGACCTCCTTGGGTCCGATGAAAGTGCGGAAGCACTGCTGCATCGCCAGGCTGACGCCCCAGGTGGCCAGCAGCGTGTCCAGCGGGCGCTTGTAGAGGTGGCGGATCAGCGCCCACTCCACCAGCCAACCCGCCGCGAAGGCGAATCCGAAGGCCAGCACGATGGCGATCGGAAAGTAGGTGCTCATCATGCTGGGGGCGTACTTCTCGGCCAGGGTCGAGCCCAGGAAGATGGTGTAGGCCCCGATGGTCATGAACTCGCCATGGGCCATGTTGATGACCCCCATCTGGCCAAAGATGATGGCCAGCCCCAAACCCATCAGCAGCAGCACCGCGAAGAGGCTCAAGCCCGCGAAGCCCTGCATCAGGCCGATGTTCAGCAGTTCAGAAAAGCTCATGCAGTCCTCACGCCGTTGATAGTTCAAACCAAGCACATGCGGTGGAACCGGCTTCGCCGGGCCACTCGCATGTCTTGCAGACCGCGCCGGGTCAGTGACCCGGCCCTTCGCCAGGCGGGCGGGAACCGCTGGATCCCGCCTGTCCGGGCTCAGCCCCCTTGAGGGGCGGGCGCTAGGCGCTTATTGATAACCTTTGGGGAAGGGGTCTGGCTTGATCAGGTCCGGGGATTCCGACACCACCTTGAAGGTGCCGTCAGGCAGGCCTTGGGCGATGCGTGACTTGCTCCAGAGGTGGTGGTTCTTGTCGAGCTTGACATAGCCTTCGGGGGCGGTCTTGAGCTCGATGGCGCCGCTCTCGGAGGCGGCCACCACCTTGTCGATGTCGAAGCTGCCCGCCTTCTCCACGGCGGCCTTCCACAGCCAGGGGCCGAGGTAGCCGGCCTGGGTCACGTCGCCGATCACCGCGTCCTTGCCGTACTTGGCCTTGAACGCAGCCACGAACGCCTTGTTGTTGGCGTTGTCCAGCGACTGGAAGTACTTCATTGACGAATAGAAGCCAGCGAAGTTCTCGCCGCCCACGCCGGTCATCTCGTCCTCGGTCACGGCAATCGTCAGCAGCAGCTGCTTGTCGCCGGTGATGCCGGCGGCCTTCAGCGCCTTGTAGAACGCCACGTTGGAGCCGCCGACCACGGCGGTGAAGATGCAGTCGGGCTTGGCCAGCTTGATCTTGTTCATCAGCGAGCCGAAGTTGGTGCTGCCCAGCGGGTAGTACTCCTCGCCGACGATCTTGCCCTTCTGGAAGTTCTCCACATG
>CALRVU010000271.1:0-5358 GCA_943371685.1 Bordetella parapertussis
AGCACCGTGTCGATGCCGCCACCGCTCAGCTCGGTCAGGATGTCGGTGTTGTCGGCAATCTCGTAGGTGTCGTTGCCGTTGCCGCCGATCAGCGTGTCCACGCCGCCTGCGCCGCCGTCCAGCGTGTCATTGCCGCCCAGGCCTTCCAGTTGATTGGCGGCACTGTTGCCCAGCAGACTGTTGGCCAGGCTGTTGCCCTTGCCGTTCAAGGCGGCCGTGCCGGAGAGGGTCAGGTTCTCCAGGTTGTTGCCCAAGGTGGTGGTCAGGCTGGCCTGCACCGTGTCGATGCCCTCGTCGGCCAGTTCCACCGCCTGGTCTGAGGCGTTCTCGAAGATGTAGAGGTCGTTGCCGGCGCCGCCCTGCATCGTGTCGACACCAGAGCCGCCATTCAGCGTGTTGTTGCCGGTGTTGCCGGTCAGGCTGTTGGCCAGGCCGTTGCCGACGGCATTGACGTTGGCGCTGCCCTCAAGCACCAGGTTCTCGACCTGGGCGCCCAGGGTGTAGGTGACGCTGCTGCGCACGGTGTCGTTGCCTTCGCCGCTCACCTCGGTGATCACGTCGGCCGCGATGTCCACCAGGTAAGTGTCATCGCCGGCGCCACCGACCAGGGTGTCCGCGCCGGCACCACCGTCCAGGGTGTCGTTGCCCGTCAAGCCGTTCAGCGTGTTCAGACCGCTGTTGCCGGTGATCAGGTTGTCCATCGAGTTGCCGGTGCCGCCCAGATCGGTCGTGCCGGTCAGGGTCAGGCGCTCCACCTCGGCCGCCAGCACGGCGGTGATGCTGGCGCGCACCTCGTCCGTGCCCTGGCCGGCAACTTCCGTCACCACGTCGGCGGCATCGTCCACCAGATAGACATCATTGCCCTGGCCACCCACCAGGGTGTCGGCGCCCACGCCGCCGTCCAGCTGGTTGGCGGCGCTGTTGCCGGTCAGGGTGTTGGCCAGATTGTTGCCGGTGCCGTTCAGGGCAGCGTTGCCGGTCAGGACCAGCTTCTCCACGCCGGCGCCCAGGGCATACGAGACGCTGGCTTGCGCGGTGTCCACGCCCTGGCCGCTGACCTCGGTGATCACGTCGTTGGCGTTGTCGACCATGTAGGTGTCATTGCCGGCGCCGCCGGCCATGGTGTCGGCACCGCTGCCGCCGTCCAGCACATTGGCCGCGCTGTTGCCGGTCAACAGGTTCTTCAGCGTGTTGCCGGTGGCATTCAAGGTGTCGCTGCCCAGCAGGGTCAGGTTCTCCAGGTTGGCACCCAGCGTCCACGACAGGCTGGTCTGCACCGTGTCCGTGCCTTCGTCGGCCAGCTCATTGACCATGTCTGCGGCGTCGTCCACCACATAGCTGTCGTTGCCCTTGCCGCCGCTCAAGGTGTCGATGCCTGCGCCGCCGTCCAGCACGTTGTCCAGGGTGTTGCCCAGCAGCGTGTTGGCCATGGTGTTGCCGGTGCCGTTGATGGCCGCGCCCTCGACCAGCGTCAGGTTCTCCACCTCGGCCGCCAGCACCACGCTGACACTGGCCTTGACCAGATCAATGCCTTCACCCGCCAGCTCGAGCACCGTGTCCGTGGTGCTGTCCAGCACGTAGGTGTCATTCCCGATGCCGCCTTCCAGGGTGTCCACGCCCGCGCCGCCGTCCAGCACGTCATTGCCACCATTGCCGGTCAGGCGGTTGTTGCCGGTGTTGCCGGTCAGGCTGTTGTTGTTGTTGTTGCCAGCGCCGGTCAAGGCGCCACCGCCGGTCAGCACCAGCTTTTCCAGGCCGCTGCCCAGGCTGTAGCTGATGCTGGCCTTGACGGTGTCGGAGCCTTCGCCCGCCAGCTCGGTGATGACATCGGCCGCGCTGTCCAGGTAGTAGGTGTCGTTGCCCGCACCGCCCACCATCGTGTCCGCACCTTTGCCGCCATTGATCACATTGGCGCCGCTGTTGCCGATCAGCACATTGGCGGCGGTGTTGCCGGTGGCATTGATGGCCTCGATGCCGGTCAGGGTGAGGTTCTCGACGTCCAGCGCCAAGGTGTGGCTGACACTCGCCAGCACGCTGTCGGTGCCTTCGCCATCCAGCTCGGTGACGATGTCAGCGGCGTTGTCCACCACATAGGTGTCGTTGCCAGCACCCCCGGCCATGCTGTCGGCGCCCAGGCCGCCGTCCAGCGTGTCGTCGCCCACGGTGCCGGCCAGGGTGTCATCGCCGTCCGTGCCGCCGATCAGGTCGTCAACGACGATCGGATCCCAGGGGGCGAGGTCGGCTGCCTCCGCGGCAGCATGGCCATCGGCCTGCAGCGGTCGGTACACCGAAGCCGCCGGTTGCAGGTCGGCTTCAAGGTCGAGAAGAATCGATTCGAGACGAGTGCGAGAGACAGCCATGGGAGCTCCTGGGGTAGCAATACAGAGGGTTCTGTATCGGTACGCAGGAGAAACCGTGGCCGAAGCTCACGCTTTTCAAGAATATTTGTAACAGGCGCTCAAGCCGGGGCTGTACCAGCCGAAAACGCCGGCCCGTTTCAGCGCATCAAAGGTTCACGGTGCCGCTGATGCAGGCCGTCACATCGCCGCCGATCCAGACCGTGTCGCCTTCGCGCTGCACATGGATCCGGCCGGCGCGCTGCAGGCAGTGGCCCTGGGCCGCCACATAGCGGGGCTGGGCCGTGCCTTGCTGGATCAGCCACTGGGCCAGGCTGGCGTTCAGGCTGCCGGTGACCGGGTCTTCATAGCCGCTGCCTTCGCCGATCAGGGCGCGAACCTCCCATTGGGCCTCAGCACCCTCTGGATGAGCGCCGACCAGGCCCAGCTTGAGGCCGGCCAGGGCGCGCCAGTCGACTTGGACCGCTCGCACGGCGTCGGCCGAGGCCAGGCGCACGGCGCACCAGCCCGGGCCGTTGTCCACCCACTGGTGGTCCAGGATGGCCTCGGCCGGCAGGCTCAGCGCCGTGCAGATCTGTTGCAGCACGTCGGCCGCCAGCGGGCCGGTGCGGATGCAAGGTGGCGCGGCAAAGGCCAGCCGGGCGCCATCGCGGCGGATCCGGATCAGGCCGGCGGTGCACTGCTGCACCACCTCGCCCGGCTTGCGGGCCAAGCCGCCGCCGGCCAGCCAGGCCCGGCAGCTGCCCAGCGTGGGGTGGCCGGCAAAGGGCAGCTCGCGCTGCGGCGTGAAGATGCGCACCCGGTAGTCAGCCGCCGGGTCGGTGGGCTGCATCAGGAAGGTGGTTTCGCTGAGCTGGGTCCAGCGGGCGAAGGCGGCCATCTGCGCGTCGCTCAGGCCGTCGGCGTCATGCACCACGGCCAGTGGGTTGCCGAGCAGGGCCTGGTCAGTGAACACATCCAGCTGCGTGTAGCGGCGGAGTTGGGGTGAGGTCATTGGTTTGCCTTCGTACTGCGCACTTCGGAATTCGCCCTTGGGACGGCCCGGCGGGCTCATGTCGGTCCTGTGCAGATTCAGGGGGTTTCTTGCTGGTTGTCGCTGGCCAGGTGCTCGCGCAACACGCGGCCCAGGGTGGCCACGGCACGGTTGATTTCCTCAGGCGTCAGCGTCACGAAGGACAGACGCATGGTCCGCGTGTCGGGGTTCTGGGCGTAGAAGGGCTCGCCCGGCACATAGGCCACGCCGGCCTCGACCGCCTTGGGCAGCAGGGCCATGGCATGGCAGCCCGCGGGCAGGCGGATCCAGAAGAACATGCCGCCTTGCGGTGCCGACCACTCGCTGCCGGCCGGCAGATGGGCTTGCAGCGCCGTCGCCATGGCATCGCGCTGGGCCTTGTAGCGGGCCCGGATGCGGGGCACATGCTCGTCCAGAAAGCCGTTGCGGATGACTTCGAACACCACCCGCTGGTTGAAGCCTGGCGTGTGCAGGTCGGCCGCCTGCTTGGCTTGCAGCAGCTTGGGGCAGAGCTCGGGCGGGGCTACCACATAGCCCAGCCGCAGGCCCGGTGCCAACACCTTGGAGAAGGAGCCCAGGTAGATCGTGCCCTCGGGCCAGCGTGCGGCCAGCGGCGCCGGCGGCGGCGCGTCAAACCACAGGTCGCCGTAGGGGTTGTCCTCGACCAGCGGCAGGCGGGCGGCCTGGGCGGCGCGGACCACCGCTTCGCGCCGGGCCTCGGGCATCACCCGGCCGGTGGGGTTCTGGAAATTGGGCAGCACATACATGAACCGGGTGCCCGGCGCGTCATGCGGCAGGCGGGCGATGGCCTCCGGCAGCGGGCCGTCAGCATCGCCAGCCACGCTGGTGAAGATCGGCTCGAAGGGTGCGAAAGCCTGCAGGGCACCCAGATAGGTCGGGGCCTCGACGGCCACCGGCGCGCCGGAGTCGACCAGGATCTTGGCGATCAGGTCCAGGCCCTGTTGCGAGCCGGTGGTGATCAGCACCTGGGCGGGGCTGACCTTCTGGCCCTGCTTCTGCAACTGGCCAGCCACCCACTCGCGCAGCGGGCCGTAGCCCTCGCTGGCGGCGTACTGCAGGGCCTCGCGCGGGCTGTCTGCCAACACGCGGGCACAGGCCTCGCGCATTTCCTCAATCGGGAAGGTGTCGGGCGAGGGCAGGCCGCCGGCCATCGACAGCACGCCGGGCAGCTCGGTCAGCTTGAGGATCTCGCGGATGATGGACGGATTCATCCGGGCGGCGCGCTGCGCCAGGGTCCAGGGGGTGGTCATGGGCATGGTGTCTCCTCCAGCAGCCAGTGGACCGCGGCTGCGGCATGCAGCGCGGTGGTATCGAAAAGGGGCAGGGCCTCGCCATCGGTGGCAGGGTCCAGCAACAGGGACAGCTCGGTGCAGCCGAGCACCACGCTGTCGACATTCTGCGCGCCGAGCCGCTCGATCACGGCCAGCAGGCGCAGTCGGGACGCCGGCAGGCAGCGGCCCTGGCACAGCTCGTCAAAGATGATGCGGTGCACCTCGCGGCGGTCGGCTTCGTCGGGCACCACGCAGTCCACGTCCCAGTGGCGGCCCAGGTGCTCGCGCAGGAACGGGTCTTCCATGGTGAAACGGGTGCCCAGCAGGCCGGTGCGCCGGCGGCCGGCCGCGCGCAAGGCCTGGCCGGTGGCGTCACCGATGTGCAGCAGCGGCAGGCCGGCGCGGGCCTGCACCGTGGCTGCCACCTTGTGCATGGTGTTGGTGGCGATCAGCAGGGCCTGGGCACCACCGCGCTGCAGGCCGGCGGCGGCCGCACCCAGGTGCTCGGCCACGGTCGGCCAGTCGCCGGCATGCATCAGCGCGGCCACCTCGGCAAAGTCCACGCTGGCCAGCAGCATGGGCGCGCTGTGCAGACCGCCCCGGGCCTGGTTCACGCCTTGATTGATCAGCCGGTAGTAGACCAGGCTGGACTCCCAGCTCATGCCGCCAAGCAGGCCCAGCATGCGTCGCTCGTTCA
>CALRVU010000272.1:0-5356 GCA_943371685.1 Bordetella parapertussis
CATCAGGGCAATACGACGACTGCCTTATGCGCTCCATGCGCAGTGCTTAGCCGAATTGATTCGTTTCCCGCACAAGGCCGCGCGCCCATCATGAAGGCTCTGAAACCTGCAGGAGAGCCACCATGTCAGCCTTTGTCGCACCGCGCACCCCCGAATCTCCGCTGGAGCTTCCGGTCACCGGCCAGGCGCTGCGCATGGCCCTGGCGGCCCGCGATGCGACCGGTCTGATGGACTGCGCCCATCAGCTGCGCGTGGCCGGCTACCGGGTCGACCCCGCCCGGCTGGCCAACGAGCTGCTGGCCAATGGCTGCACCTGGGTGCTAGACGCCTTTGGCCACCCCGTGGCGCTGCAGGTGCAAGTCCCCCGCGCCGTGGCCCGTCAGCAGCCCGACGAGGCCTGCAGTTTCCGCATCGCCGCCTGATCCCCCTCCATTCAGCCCCAAGAAAGCAAATCGTCATGAGCATCCTCGCTGTCAATGCCCGCAACCAGTTCCGCGGCAAGGTCAAAGAAATCATCGAAGGCCCGGTCGTCTCCGAGGTCGATGTCGAAACCCCGAGCGGCCTGGTCGTGACCTCGGTCATCACCACCCGCTCCGTGCACGAGCTGAACCTGCGTGTGGGCCGCGAGGTGGTCGCCATGGTCAAGTCCACCGACGTGCTGGTCGCCATCCTCTGAAGCACCCTGCGAAGGTTTTCCGCATATCGAAGCGCGTTTTGATTCGTTCCTTGATCGATGCGCGCTTTCTAGCATCAAGGCCTTCAGATCACCTTTTCAGGACGCCCCGATGCTGACCCGCCCAACCAATCGCCGCACCACCCTGGCCCACCTGGCCACCGCCGCCCTGCTGACCCTGAGCGGCGGCCTGGCCCATGCCAAGGACGTGACCCTGCTGAACGTGTCCTACGACCCGACGCGCGAGTTCTACCAGGACTACAACAAGGCCTTTGCCGCCCACTGGAAGGCCAAGACCGGCGATGTGCTCACGGTCAAGCAATCGCACGGCGGCTCGGGCAAGCAGGCCCGCTCGGTCATCGACGGCCTGGAAGCCGACATCGTCACCCTGGCCCTGGCCTATGACATCGACGAGCTGGGCACCAAGGCCAAGCTGATCCCCGACAACTGGCAGAAGCGCCTGCCGCACAACAGCTCGCCCTACACCTCGACCATCGTGTTCCTGGTGCGCAAGGGCAATCCCAAGGCCATCAAGGACTGGCCGGACCTGGTCAAGCCCGGTGTGCAGGTGATCACGCCCAATCCCAAGACCTCGGGCGGCGCACGCTGGAACTACCTGGCGGCCTGGGGCTATGCCCTGAAGGCGCCGGGCGGCTCCGAGGCCAAGGCCCGCGACTTCGTCACCGCCCTGTTCAAGAACGTGCCGGTGCTCGACTCCGGCGCACGGGGATCGACCACCACCTTCGTCGAGCGCGGCATCGGCGATGTGTTCATCTCCTGGGAAAACGAAGCCTTCCTGGCCGTCAAGGAACTGGGCCCGGACAAGTTCGAGATCATCGTCCCCTCGGTCAGCATCCTGGCCGAGCCACCGGTGACCGTGATCGACAAGGTGGTGGACAAGCGTGGCACCCGCGACGTGGCCAAGGCCTATCTGGAATACCTCTACAGCCCCGAAGGCCAAAGAATAGCCGGCGACAACTACTACCGCCCGGTCGACCCCAAGGTAGCCGCCAACTACAGCAAGTTCTTCCCGACCATCAAGCTGTTCACCATCGACGAACTGTTCGGCGGCTGGACCACCGCCCAGAAGACCCACTTCAGCGATGGCGGGACGTTTGATGCGATTTATGCGAAGAAGTGAGGTTTGAGGGCGGAGCCGGCAAGGCAAACGCGATGTCGACTCTGTCAGGGAACGGTGCGCACCAAGCGGGCAGCGCCACCGTACTCAGCCTCTGCCTCACCGGTTCCGACCAAACCATCAATGAACCAGACGACCCAAACCCCTGGCGCATAGCCCGCAACGGGTGTACCACTCCAAAAGTAAGTCACGGGAGTTCCGGGAAAGGCTGAGGCGTTGATCGCAGGGTTGATGACCTCCGGATTAACCAGACTCTTCAGCTCTTTCACATTGGGCAAGCGCCAAGCCACGCCGCTACTGCCAGCCTGGTCTTGGGCGCGAGCCAGCGCACCATCGAAGGTGTAGGCCTGATGACTGCCAGCGCAGGTCTTGCCATTCCAGTTCTGGCCCTCGCTGCAACGGCGCCATACCAAGCCGGTCTGGTTGTCGGTGATTTCATCACCCGCACCATTGGGCTGAAAGCGCTGGCCGGCATGAGCAGGCAGGCTGGTCAACGCCACAAAAAGAGTCAAAGCAGGCCAAAAGATCAGAGACCGAACCTGCTTGAAATTGAAGTTCATCATGATGGGGCTCCAAGAACGAGATCAATGGGGCATGCGACGATCGGAGGACTGGCGCCGGCATACCGAAACTGCCGACTATTGAGCGGCACGCACCAAGCGAACTCGACCCGCACCTCCCACGCCGACCCCGCCGAACTGGAAGAAGACCACCCAGGTATAGGATGGATAGGCGGCATAAGCGTCGGCTGTCAAATACTCACCCAAGCCTTCAGGGGGGTTCTCAGCGCCGGAGGTGTAAGGGAACCAGTTCTTGTCGATCGCCGGTCCGGGGAGTGCCACACCGTAGTGAACCAAGCCCTGCAATTGCACCTGGGTGGGCAACTTCCAATCGTTGGCGCCGCACAGGCCCTGGGCATTGACCTGGGCCACGAACTCGCTGCTGTCGCCCGGCCGGCCATCGCCCACACTCGTGTATGAAGTCTTCCAGCTGCGCAGGCCGCTCTTGGTCTTGACTTCCCAGATCAGATTGCTGACCTTATCCAGGGTGCAGGCCCATTCGTTGGCCCCCGCACCGAGCGCCGGGTCGGCCGGGCAAGTGCCGCTGCCCGCCACCTCGCCGCTGTTGCAGACCTTGGCGTAGGCAAAGCCCTTGGCGCCGTCGTTCTTGTTCTTCTTCGTCACGTCACGGCCGAACTCGGCGTCCTGCCCGGTGCCGACGCATTCTTTGGTGAGCTGCTTGTTGACAATGCACTGGGTCATGCCCGTGTCGTTCAACGGCCGGCCAGCCTGGGCTGCGTCCATGGCGGTGCCCAGGGCAAGCAGCAGTGCTGCAGAACGGCTGAGGCGGGAGTGGTCAAGGATCATCAAAAGTCTCCGCATGAGATTCAAAGCGTCGATCAAAATCGGCGTGCATTTTGATGTGCATGGCCATGTGTTTCCGCAGTGAATATTCACCGTGGCGCGCCGGGCCACTGGGGCTCCCCACCATGCCAATTCAAAGCCCCTCCCGCTCCTGTTCGGCAAGCCCCGCATGCTGCTCGCGCTCAAGGGAAGCAACAAATTTGGAATCCGCTTCAGCCAGGGCGCTCAACGCATCCAGCAGTGCCTCCCCTCGCGATGCCGGGGGCAGTTGAATCGATTCCAAGGTCTGCGTCGCTGGCAACGGGGTCATAGGGCTCAATCCAACTAAACAGGGTGGAACGCATCGGGCCAAAGGAAGTAGGGGCCGAAGCGCGACTTCGCCACATGCTCAAGCCCCGCAGCGTCGCCTTTGGCAGTTAGCCCATGCTTGCCGTCCTTCAGCTCCAGATGGCCGGAGGCGACTGCTCGGTCAAGCAATTCCGCCGTGCGCAAGCCGAGCTTTTGAGCCAGTTTGGACGAGGTGAGCTTTCCGGCCCCCGACTCTGGACCATCGCCTTCATGCGAAGCAATCGCCACAGACGGAGACGCTTCACTCACATCCGCCACCACCCGCTCAAGGCTGATGCGCACTTCCTCGCTGATGCGGATGATGCGCTGCGCCTCTTCGTAGGCATCTTTGTAGAGCTGGACGTCGTCTTCCCGGCGGACCAGGATGCCCATCTCATTGTTGTTGACCTGGCTGAACTCGTACAGATTGAGGCTGGTGACGATGCACAGCGACTCGTTCATGTAGCACTTGGCGTGCAGGTTCTTGCAGAAGCTGGTGCGGATGTAAGTCAGGCCCCGCAACCAGTTGATCTCTTCCGGCTGAAGTTCGCTCTTGCCGTAAACGATGCGCACATCAATCTTGAGCCGATTCTTGTCCGCCAACAACTCCTTCATCCGGTCATTGAGCTTCAGGAACGGGCTGATCAGGATCAAGCGATCCTTGGCCTCTTTGATCAATTCCTCAAGAAAGTAATTGGTCGCGCTGGTGTTCAGAAATTTGGCCATCTCACCCCCCTCGATTGGTCTTTGCCACTGGTTGCGTCGATGCATTGCATCGCGCCCCGTGCGGATCATATTTCAGGCTGGGCGGCAATCGCTCTACTGACTCCAAGCTCACTTTCCATCTAAGCAAGCGCGTTTTCATTCGTTCTGCGGCGCGGCGCCGGTCCCTAGCATCAGCACACTCATTTGAATGTGCGTTGGCCGCATGAGGGCCTGCACCGACTGCCGTGTTCCTCTCCAAAACTCTCCTCAAACGCCACAGTGTGCTGCCCGGTTTCGACCTGGCGCTGGGCTTCGCGGTGCTCTACCTTTGCCTGGTGGTGCTGATCCCGTTGTCGGCTGTGTTCCTCAAGACCTTCACCATGACCTGGGCCGCGTTCTGGGACACGGTCAGTTCGCCGCGGGTCATGGCGTCCTATCGCCTGACCTTCGGCACCTCGCTGGCCGCCGCCCTGGTCAATGCGGTGTTCGGTCTGCTGGTGGCCTGGGTGCTGGTGCGCTATGAGTTCCCGCTCAAGCGCATCGTGGACGCCCTGGTGGACCTGCCATTTGCCCTGCCCACGGCGGTGGCGGGCATTGCGCTGACGGCCCTGTATGCACCCAACGGCTGGATCGGCGCGATGCTGCCGTTCAAGGTGGCGTTCACGCCGCTGGGGGTGTTCGTGGCCCTGACCTTCATCGGCCTGCCGTTCGTGGTGCGCACGGTGCAGCCGATTCTGGAAGACCTGCAGAAGGAACTGGAAGAAGCCGCCGCCACGCTGGGCGCCACCCGGCTGCAGACCTTCCGGATGGTGATCCTGCCGACGCTGCTGCCGGCCCTGCTGACCGGCTTCTCGCTGGCCTTTGCCCGGGCCCTGGGCGAGTACGGCTCGGTCATCTTCATCGCCGGCAACATGCCCATGGTCAGCGAGATCACGCCGCTCCTGATCATCACCAAGCTGGAGCAGTACGACTACGCCGGCGCCACGGCCATCGCCACGGTGATGCTGGTCATCTCCTTCTTGCTGCTGCTGGCCATCAACACCCTCCAAGCCTGGGCCCGCAAGCGCCAGGGGCGATGAAATCATGAACACCACCATCACTTTGCCGACGCCCGCGCGGCGCAATCAGGCCCGCTCTGCGCTGGCTGCC
>CALRVU010000273.1:0-5354 GCA_943371685.1 Bordetella parapertussis
CGAAGGCCCCGTTCACCATGGCAAACAGGACGGGTGATGAGAGCGGTATATCGGCAAAGGAGTACTCGCTCATCATCGGACGTTCGGAGGTGACGAACGGCGCCGTGGCTAAGGCGCCTATCAGCCAGGACGCCGCGAAAACACCCAAACCGACGAAAGTGCCCTGGAGGTCTGGCCTTGCATACAGAGAACGGATCTCGAAGTTGCGAGACTGAAGGTACAGCAAGGCAATGGTGGCCAGGACAACCTCAATGAACATCGACCATGAGTTGCTGGATTCCGAGAACCGGGTTTCTGGAAAGCCGGCCAAGACGGCCTGTGTTGACGAGAAGATGAAAAGACCAAAGCAGATCGTCGACACGACGGCCGCTTCGGAGAGGGTGAGTGTTGATCTCGGTACAGCTGAGGCCATTGGCGGTCCAACGATTGACATGAGGGGAGGCCTTTGCGTGGTCCCCTCGATTGAGGGGCCAGGCGGCGCCTCAATGAGCGCGCTCGCCGTGCCCGAGCGGAAACGAGTACAGCGAGAGCACACTCGAAACGAAGATGCACAGGGCTGCAATGGCCAGGGTAGCCCAAAGAGGCGCAGCGATTCTTGACAGGTCCATGGTGGGCCAAGTCAGCGCGAAGGCAGCGATGAAGGCTGACAGGGCTGCAAGCCATGGCATGAGGCTCAAGCGAACTCGCCATTTCACGCGAAGACTGCGCAAGGCAAGCATCGGAAGAATCTGGCTGGCGGCGAGTACCAGGAAAACTTTCAGGCCAGGTCCACCAAGCCAGACGAAGTAAAGCAATGGGATCAGCGCAAATGGCACGGAAGCCATGTGCAGCTTGCGTTGAGCGGCAGAGCGGGAGGCACTTGCAGCGCTGCTCAGCGATGGCGATCTCGTTGCCTGAACGGCAAAGTATCCGAGAACAATGTAGCAAGCAGCCAAAGCGGCGTACAGCAGATTTTCAGACATGATGATTGGGTTGCGCAGTGCCGCTCAATTTTGAAGTTGAAAGGCGGCAGACGTCTGGCCGCCTGGCGCGGTGTTCAACAGCTGAGCGCCATCCGGCCAACGGGGTGAGGTCCGCTCGAGCGACTTGTCAAGGCTCGGGTCGCAACGCGATGCTTTCATTTTGAATGCTCGTAAGCGCTTCCGTTGAAGCGGAAGGTTTCGACTTCATTGTTGTAGTGTGTCCGCAGGTCGCGGAGTCCAAGCGTCATCGTTTGCAATACTTCAACCCCATCCTGCTTGCCAGTGAGTAGAACTTGATAGTTCCCGCGCGGCCCTTTGCCTACAACCCAAAACGCCACCGCGTGCGTGCCAAAGAATTCGACGCACGGCTCGGACGGGAAAACGAGGTAATTTTCAGCTGTATCAGCGGCAAGGGGCAGCGAAACCGCGGCGAAATAGTTTTCGGGGCGCCTTGTCAGTTTTCGCCCCTCGGCAAAGCACCGCAGGACCGCCGGACTCTCCACTTCGTTCATTGCGCGCTTTAGCTCCGATGATGCGGGATGTGCAGCAACGTTGTCCACCAACGGCCATAGCCAGTAGTGCTGACCGGCCCACGCAGTCAGCGGAAGGATCGTCGCGACGAGGAACAATGGAATGCGCAATTGGAGCCCTAGCGAAGCTGGCGCAAAACCCCACCCTGCAGGCCCGGGGTGAGGGTTGACCGCGGTTCGGTCCGCCTTGAACGGATCAGCCTCATGCGCCTTCCTCAGCCTTGCTTTCTTGGCCCCAAAGCTATCTGCTGAGCATGGGGCATGCAAGGGTTCCGGGTCTGAGTGGAGGGGGCTGCCACGGCACGGTGGCGTCTTGTTGACCACCAGCTGCGCTCGCTGCCGGTCAAGCTGTTTGAGCAGTTGCCGGCGGGCAGCGTTCGGCGCCAGCCGGGCACCCACAGACGCATGGCATGGCTGAGAGATTCAATGGACGGACGACCGGGGTCATGGGACAGGCCGGATGCCAATCGGCAGCGGGGCTCGAAGCCGCACAGACCGACGACGTGCAGACCCACAACCAACGCTCTTCGCAACGCGCGCTGGATCATCGATCTCCCATTCAGGCTCAGCTGAAATGGCAATCTCGCCAGCAAGATCACTGCCGGCAACTAAGCCGCCAGTGTTGCGGAGTTGGTTAATTGAGCCGGATAGCGCTCCAGCAGCCCTCTCCACCATTTTGATTTGTGTAGGTGCCCTTCATCTTGGTTCTCTTGTTGTTGAGATCGCCAGAGTAATTGGTGTAATGCGCATCCAGCAGATCCATGTTGACCGATAGTTCGGACTGCTGCCAGCTTCCCTTGACCTCCCACTGCTCAGGCCAGATGCCTTCCAGCGAAGTAAACTGGTGTTTTTCGCGAACGTACCAATAACTGGTGCTGATGCTGTTCGAACTATCGCATTGCCAGACACTTTCGACCTGCCACTCGGAGTTCTTGATGTATTTTGGATACTTCGCCGCTGTCGACGATTTTTCTGCGACTGGGCTGAGAGTGACGATTTGCTCAGCATGGCAATATTCCACGCCAGTCAGCAAGAGCGCGACCAGCAAGGTTGGGGTGATTCGGGACATGAAAAAGTTCCTTCCTAAAGTGTGAGATTGGAAATCAAGACCGTCGGCCCCGGGCCGGTTGACTTTTTTCTTCCGCAAGGTTTCTGCCCGTTGCCGAAAAGAAGACTGTGCGAACCACAGACCTTATGTGGTGGTGGTTGCTCAGGCCATACGGCGATCACCGCAATCTGTGCGCAAGCAAGCGCAGTGCTTGTTTCATGCAACTTGCGATCAGGGAGGCCATGTCTTTTGGGGAGCATCGAGAGAACGGGGCGGTGTTGGTTCCCAGCACGCGGCGCGGCACCTGGCCCAGCGCGCTGCGGGAGATCAGGACGTGGCCCATGCCAACAAGCGGTGTGGCATGACGGGCCGGCGGTTCAGGACGTGTTCAGTTGGCAGTAGGCGTCAACAGATAGATCCTGCCGTCGCTGCCGTAGGCGCCAATCTGACCGCGGTTGCTGACATCCTGGGCTTTGGTCAGCAGCACGCCCTCCGGCAGACCGGTCGTGACGCTGTTCAAGTCGACCCAGTCGCTGCAGTCTCCGGTACAGCTGAACGCCACCTGCTGCAAGTCGGACTCGCGCACCGAATGGCCGACGATCAAGCCTGCTTTGTTGATGTCCCAGGCCTTGGCATCGTGGCCAGCCAAGGTGCGCAGCTCGATGATGCTGGACCGGCCGACCTTGCCTGCAAATGCCCGGTAGACGCCGGCCGTGTTTGTCGCATGGCCGACGATGTCACCCAGGTCGTTGAGCGATACCGCGGTTGAATGGCTTCCACCCAAGGTGTCCAGATACACCAACTGGGTGTATGGCGGCTTGGCATAGAAGGCCAGACTGCTGGACACACTGCCCACGACGGTTCCATTGCCGTTCACACGCAAGAGCTCATCAGAACCCCCAGAGCTGGCCATCGGGTGCAGCTCGGTCGTGCCGGGCTCGACCCAGAAGCCACGGCTCCGGCCACTGGCGTCGGGCGAGCTTCCGACGAGCAGGCCCTTGACATTGATGTCCGCCGCTCGGCTGGCGCCATTGCCCAGGTAGCCCAGCACGACCATGGGCTGGCCGGAAACCTGGAACCAGGCCCGCTGTTGGCCCAACCACCCTTCCGTGAACCCGAAACCGACCACCGTGCCCTGGGGGTTCAAGCCGGTGGGTGTCACTCCGCGGAGAGCCGCCAGACCCTCCAGAGTGTGGACATTGCGGCCATTGGGGTCGGTGATGAAACTTTGTCCCACCACCGGTTGATTGAAGCAGTTGCCGGTGAACTGGCCTTTGCCGTTCATTTTGGCGTAGGCGCAACCTGGAGCGCCGATGTCCAGAGCGGTGTAGATGGTGGCTGCGATGGCGCTGCCAGAGATCGCTGCGCCGAGCAGCAGCGCCAATATCGCAGGCAAGCGGAGTGAGGTGAGGGTGTGGGTCATGGCTGAGTGGCTCGGGCAGAGTCGAAAGGAACTGCTTGCGACTCTAGAAAGGTCCTGCAACCTGAGCCATACGGTGATCGCCGCATTTCAGTCCGGGTGGCGCGTTTTTTGACACCCCCGCTCGGGCCCGTTTGCGGGGCTCGGCCCTGCAGATCGGCCGAAGCTGAACCGGCCACCGGCGGGCCCAAGGACTCAATCAGTGGCTCAACAACTGCTCAGTTCGCGTGCTGCAACCGGTCCCGCAGCGCCTGCGCCCGCTCCGCCCCCGCCACACGCCCCACGGCGTGGGTCACTACGTCCATGGCCACGGCCAAGCTGTCTTCGTCGCGCACCTCGCGCAGGATGTCGCGCAGGCGCTCCCACTGTGCCAAGTCGCTGCCGGCAAAGGTGCGCTCGGCCACGTCCATCAGATAGAGCTTGGTGGCGGCCGGTGTGCGAGCCCAGCGGATGCGTTTTTGCACCGGCAGGGGCTCGAGCTGGCGGAAGGCGGCGCGGACGGACTCTTGCCACTCGATCGGGCGTGAGGTGGGCTCGGGCCGGGGCTGGTCCGGCTCGCTCATCCAGGCGCTGTGGGTAGTGGTGGGCGCACTGGTCGTTGCGGCGGTTGCAGAGCTCGTCTTCGGGCTGCTGCTCGTCGCGTCCGGCAGCTGGACGGTGCTGGGCGCCTCCGGGTCCTGCAGAAAGCCGCGCAGGACCAGGGACATGATGGCCGTGCGATCGGCGCCAGCCACGGTGGTGCACAACTCACGCACGCTGCGCTGGCCATCAGCCAGCAGCACGATGGTGCGTTCGCGGGGGGTCAGCAAGCGGGCGCCGGGTTGGAGTGCGGCGCGGCCCAGTTCGGTCTTGAGGAGAATCGTCACGGCTTTTCCTCGTGCAACAGTCGGTCACAAATGGCCGATTATTCGAATCGGGGTGACGCTGTGATGACCCTCAAACGGGAGGATGGCTCCCGGGGCATCAGCCCGCCGTAGCAAGCAAGTTCCGGCCCAAGGCTTCGGCCACTTCAATGCCGTCCACGCCGGCCGACATGATGCCGCCGGCATAGCCTGCGCCCTCGCCGGCGGGATACAGGCCTTTCACATTCAGGCTCTCAAACTGCTTGTTGCGGGTGATGCGCAGGGGCGAAGAAGTGCGCGTTTCCACCCCCGTCAGCACCGCATCGGGGCGTGAAAAGCCCTTGATCTGGCGCTCAAAGGCGGGCAGGGCCTCGCGGATGGCGTCCAGCGCATAGTCGGGCAGGCTGCCGCGGCCGGGCTGGGCCAGGTCGGTCAGCGTCACACCGGGTTTGTAGGACGGCTCCACGCTGCCAAGGCTGCTGCTGCGCTGGCGTTTGACAAAGTCGCCCACCAGGGCGGCGGGCGCCATGTAGCCGCCACCGCCCAGCTCAT
>CALRVU010000274.1:0-5351 GCA_943371685.1 Bordetella parapertussis
GATCGAACAGGCTGGCGGCATGGCCACCAACGGCCACAGCCGCATCCTGGACCTGCAACCGGGCAAGCTGCATGAACGGGTCAGCGTGATCCTGGGCTCGAAGAACGAAGTCGAGCGGGTGACGGCCTACCACCAGGAAGTCGCTGCCAAGCCAGCCTGACCCCGCCCGCCCTGCCCCGCCGACCGCCGTGAACAACGACTACATCTACTGGACGTTCACGGCGGCCGCGCAGTGCGTGTCGACCTTTGTCGCCCTGCTGCTCACCGGCTATGCGTTGGTGCTGTCGCAGATCGAGGCGGCCCGGGCGCGCGATGACTCGCTCAGCGAGATCCATGACGCGCTCCGCAAGGTCTATCACACCCGATTGACCGCGCTGGCCTGGCTGACCGCGCTGGCCGTTCTGCTGAGCTTGCTGGTGGTCTGGCTGACCCGCGGTAACCAGCCGCCGCCCACGCTGTTGATGAGCAGCGCGGCGGCCCTGGATGCGGTGGCCATCGTGGCCGGCCTCGCCTTCGTCGTCACCATCATCGACCCCAGCAAGTACCGCAAGGTGGCCGAGCGCGAGCTGGAGCAAAGCCAGGGCACCCCGGAGCAGCGCACGGTCACGCCATCAGCCGACTTCTTTCGCGTCTACCGCAAGCTCGAGCGCGCCGCCCGCGACCGGGCCAGCCGCGATCTGCCGAGCGCACCGAACGCCAACGCTGACAGCCCCCAGCCACGTGCCAGCGGCAATCTGCGCCAGTTGTCCGAGCAGATGCTGGAAAACGAGCAAATCAGCGACGAACTCTGCACCGAGCTCCAGCAGATCAGCAAATACCGTAACTTGCTGTTTCACGGCCACCTCCCGGAAGCCGACTTCGGCATGCTCGAACGCGCTCGCGGCGCCCTGCTGCGGCTGCGCCAAGCGGGCTGACGCCCGGCGCCAGGCGCCAGCCGAGCCGACCTGTCACACCGATCCTGGGCGATTCCTGCCGAGTTTGACGCCAACCGTCACCCCCTAAGGTACATGTGGCCTGGCCCCCCTCTTGCTAGCCTTTCCGGGCAGCACACCGGCATCGGTCACTTATGATGCGATGCAACGGTTTACCGTCGCAATACCAACGGAGTTGAGGGAACAGGCAGCATGTACACGGTAGAACAAGTCGAGCAACGGGTGATGGAGTTGATCACCGACCTGACCGACGGCTGGGACGTCGAACTCGACGGTGGCATGGGCCCCGAGACCACCATGGTCGGCGACATCGGCTTTGCGTCGATCGACTTCATCCAGATGGTCGTGGCCATCGAAGGCGCCTACAAGACCAAGCTGGGCTTTCAAGACCTGCTGATGGCCAATGGTGCCTACGTCGATGACCTGAGCGTGCGCCAGATCGCAACCTTCGTGGCCGGCCGCCTCAACAGCGGCACCCCCGTGGCCGCGCCCGCAGCGGCACCCGTGGCCGCCGCACCCGCAGCAGCGCCCAAGGTCACGCAGATCGCCGAAGCCGATCGCGTCACCCCTGAGAAGCTGCAGAAGTTCCGCAGCAGCATCGCCGTGCGCACCCTGCGGCCTGATGGCACGCCCAAGAATCCGCCCGCGCTGTTCGTGCTGTCGCCTCCGCGCTCCGGCTCCACCTTGCTGCGCGTGATCCTGGCCGGCAGTTCCAAGCTGTTCGGCCCGCCCGAGCTGCACATGCTGCCCTACAACACCATGGGCGAGCGGCTGAAGGCGCTGTCCGGCAGCTACACCGAGCACCTGCTCGAGGGCGCCGTGCGCGCCGTCATGCAGCTGCGCGGCTGCACCGGCGAAGAGGCTCGCGCCTTTGTGAGCCAGTGCGAGCAAGACGACATTTCCACCAAGGAGTTCTACCGCCAGTTGCAGGAGCCGCTCAAGGGCGAGCGCATGCTGGTCGACAAGACGCCGTCTTATGTGGTGGACGTCAACATCCTGAAGCGCGCCGAGCAGGACTTTGACCAGCCGCTCTACATCCACCTGCTGCGCCACCCCTGCGGCATGATCCGCTCGTATGAAGAGTCCAAGCTCGAGCGGCTGATGCCCATGATCCAGGAAAGCAGCTTTGCCAGCCGCGAGCTGGCCGAGCTGACCTGGCTCACCGCACAGCAGAACACGCTGGAGTTTGCCAAGCAGGTGCCGCCCGAGCGCTTCCTGCAGATCCGCTACGAGGACATCGTGCGCCAGCCCGAAGCCTCGATCCGCCAGATCTGCAGCTTCCTCAAGGTGCCCTACGAGGACGCGATGATCAACCCCTACCAGGAGATGGATCAGCGCATGACCGACGGCGTGGACACCGCGTCGAAGATGAGCGGCGACCTGAAGTTCCACCTGCACAACGCCATCAACCCCGAGGCCGCCGTGCGCTGGAAGCAGTTCTACTCCGAGGACATCCTGGGCGCCCAGACCCGCGAGATCGCGGCGCAACTCGGCTACTGAGTCGTCTGAGGCGCTTCTGAGCCCCGCGAGGGGCTTCTACCCCGCCAATATTCCTGCTACAATCGCAGGCTTCGCCGGTGTAGCTCAGTTGGTAGAGCAGCTCATTCGTAATGAGAAGGTCGAGGGTTCGACTCCTTTCTCCGGCACCAAAAAATCGCCAAAGCCCAGCCTCTGCGCTGGGCTTTGTCGTTTCTGGGGCAAGGGCCTTCCATCATCTTGGGGACGGATATCCCCTGATGTGGCAGGGTGCATTCCAGCGTTCATCGTGGGTCAGAATGCGTCAAGCGGCGGGGATTCCTCGGCGCATTTCAGCGGCTCGAAACGAGACATGCCTGACGACCCGACCTTTGCCGAACGTGCCTCCCGCTACGCCCTGCTCAACCGCATCAGCCTGCCGATCTGGATCTTCGACATCGACCTGAGCCGGGTCCACTGGGCCAATGACGCGGCCTTGCGGATGTGGAACGCCGAGTCCCAGCAAGAGCTCTGCACACGCGACATGGCAGCCGACATGTCAGAGACGGTGGCCAGGCGCCTGGCCCAATACCAGAGCGACTTTGTCGCCCATGGCGCCAGCTTCAATGACCAGTGGACGCTCTACCCCGGCGGCCAACCCCTGCCGATGACCATGCGGCTGAGCGGCTTGCGGCTCGACGACGGCCGCATGGCCATGCTTTGCGAAAGCCACTCCGCCGAGGCCGCCACGCCTGACTCCCTGCGCTCGGTCGAGGCCCTGCTGCACACCGGCGTGATGATTTCGCTCTACGGCTATGCGGGCGAGGTGCTCTACCGCAATCCTGCCGCGCGCGCTTCGGCCACTCGCCTCGACGAACCACTGGCCACCCGACTGGCCGAGCCCGATGCTCACCAGCGCTTGCTGGCACAGGTGGCCGCCCAAGGCGTGGCCACCTTGACCCTGCCCGTGCGCACCGCCCAGGGCGAGCGCTGGCACGAGATCTCGGCCCGCCGCTGTCGCGATGCGGTCACCGGCCTGAGTGCCTTGCTGGTGAGTGAGGCGGACGTGAGCGCCATCAAGCGCACCGAGGCCCATGCCAACTTCTTGGCCCTGCACGACCCGCTCACCGGCCTGCCCAATCGCAGCCATGTGATGCACCGCTTCGTCGCCGCGATGGAAAACCTGCGAGCCACCCAGCAGCAAGCCGCGTTGATCTTCATTGACCTGGACCACTTCAAGGACGTGAACGACACCCTGGGCCACGCGGCGGGCGACGAGTTGCTGGTGCAGATGGCCGAGCGACTTCGCAGCGTCACCCGCAGCGCAGATCTGGTGGCCCGGCTGGGCGGCGATGAGTTCCTGATCCTGATGGTGGCCAAGGAGGTGCAGCCGGAGATCGAGCATGTCCGCGCGCGCCTGATCTGCGCGGTGTCCGAACCGGTGCAATTGCAGGGCACCGAGGTGCGCGTCACGC
The DNA here is from genome assembly GCA_943371685.1 of Bordetella parapertussis. Lineage (GTDB taxonomy): Bacteria > Pseudomonadota > Gammaproteobacteria > Burkholderiales > Burkholderiaceae_C > Ideonella > Ideonella parapertussis_A. The sequence goes on from CALRVU010000274.1 coordinate 3,863, forward strand.
CCAGCATCGGGGTGAGCCTGTATCCGCGCGACGGCACCGACATCGAAACCCTGCTGCGCAATGCCGACCTGGCGATGTACTCGGCCAAGGAGCGCGGCCGCAATGGCCTGGCCTTCTATGACGAAGGCATGGCCGAGGCCGCACGCAGCCGACTGGCACTCGAATCCGAGCTCAGGCGCGGTCTGGAGCGTGGCGAGTTCGAGCTCTATTACCAACCCCGGGTGGCCGTGCGCACCGGACGCGTGGTGGGCGCCGAGGCGCTGGTGCGCTGGCATCATCCTGAGCGTGGCCTGATCGAGCCGGATGCCTTCATCCCGATGTGCGAGAGCTCCGGCCTGATCGTGCCCCTGGGCGACTTCGTGTTCGAGCAAGTGGCACGGCAGCAAGCGGCCTGGTCTCGCGACGGCCAGTGCCTGATCCTGTCCTTCAATCTGTCTGCCCGGCAGTTCTCCGACCCCCAACTGCTGGCCCGCATGGCGCGGGTGCTGCAAGACACCGGCGCCCGAGCCGAGCAACTGCAGGTCGAGATCACCGAGTCGATGCTGCTGGGCCGCGATCCACGCACGCTCGACGCCTTGTTCGGGCTGGTCAGCCTCGGGCTTTCGATCGCGCTGGATGACTTCGGCACCGGCTACTCCAACCTGGCCTACCTGCACCGGTTCCCCATCGCCAGCCTGAAGATCGACAAGGCCTTCATCCAGGCGATCGACGCCAACCGGCCGCTGGCCGAGCTGATCGTGTCGATGTGCCGGCTGATGAAGCTCAGCGTGGTGGCCGAGGGGGTAGAAACCGCCGACCAGCTCGGCTGGGTCGCCGCCCAGGGCATTGAGCAGTACCAGGGCTTTCTGTGCGCCCGACCCTTGCCCTGCGTTGATTTCGAGCGCCTTCTCCTGGTGCAGAACGCCCGCTGAAGCCTCAGCCGTGGCTGGCGGACGCCGCGAGAGTCCCTGACCCGGGCCGCCCTGCATGCAAGCCCGTGGCAGCCGGGCTGGGCGCACGGCGGTCCAGCCAACGATGCAAGGCACGCCGGCGGTGCTGGGCCAGGCGCAATTGCAGCGCATGACAGAAGCCTTCTTCATGGCGCGCTCGCTGCGCCTGCGAGATGCCGAATGAAAGCAGCTCGAAGTCCAGCAGATGCGCCCGCTGGGCAGCCAAGGCATCGCGCAGCGCTTGCAGCAACTGCTGACGCCGTTGGGCCACGCTCAACAAGCAAAGCCTGGCGGCACTGATGGCCCCCATCCAGGCCCGCAATGCCGCCTTGATGGTCTGGTTGCGCTCGTCCAGTGCCAGGCCATCGAGCCAGCGGAGTCGAGCTTCCAGTGCCAACGGTACCCGGTCAGCGGTGAGCACGCGAGCCAGGCTCATCGTGGCATCAAGGGGGAGTACGCAGAGCGACCGGGTCATGGGGTGCCTTTCAGGTGCACGGGGTGGCTGCAGGCCCTCCAGCAGTTCCCCCAGCCCGCAATTTAGGCGAGCCACCCGCCCAGGT
>CALRVU010000275.1:0-5351 GCA_943371685.1 Bordetella parapertussis
CTTCGCGTTCGACTCGCGGCGGGGAGAGACACCGGAGTTCATCGCCCGTCGGCTGTCGTGGGGTGTCGAGCTGCGCGACCTCGTGTGCGTGGCGCGCGCCGACATGCAGGGTCGCATCTGCGTCGACCAGCAAGCCCGGCTCGACGACATCGCGCTGTTCGAGCAGCTGGCGCGCGAGGACGGCTGTTGGGATCGCCCGCGTGCGTCTGCGTCCGCACACACCCGCCTGGCGTATGCGCGCGGCGCCGCCGTGCACCTGGACACGCCGCTGTTCCAGCCGCCTGGCGCCGCGGTGACGGTGCTCAGTGGTCTGCCGGCCTCGGGCAAGGACACCTGGGTGGCGCACCACGCGCCCGGCCTGCCGGTCGTTTCATTCGACGACGCGAAGGCCGAGCTGGGCCTGCGGCACGGCGAGAACGACGGCATGGCCGCGCACCACGCGGTCGACAAGGCCAAGGCCCTGCTGCGTCGCCATGAGCCTTTCGTCTGGAATGCGACCCACCTCAGCGACCAGATGCGGCGCAAGACGCTGGACCTGCTGTTCGCCTACGACGCCCAGGTGACGCTGGTCTATCTGGAGGTGCCGGCCACGCAGCTCTTCCAGCGCAATGCGAAGCGCGACACCACCCTGCGGCAGAAAGACCTGGAGCGCATGCTGCACCGTTGGGAGGTGCCACTGCCCTGGGAGGCACATGAGGTGCGCTACGAGGTGATGGCAGGCGAGGTCAGCGCTCGTCGTGACTGAACGCAATCGACGCGCCTGCCTTCAAGGGATCCGCGAGCGGGCCCACCCAGGCCCGCTCGCTGCACAGCGCGGGCCCGATCCCCGACCGCGACCCACCGGGACGATCCGGCGCTCAGCGGCGCTTGACCGTGGTCTTTGCGGTGGCGGTGTTGTTGGTCGTTAGCGGCTCGGCGGTGGTGGTGGCCGCCGTGGCGGTTGTCGTCAGTGTGCCGGCGCTGCTCGGGCGGACCACGCGGGTGATCGTCGCGCTGGCACCCGGTGCCAGCGTGCCGAGCGTGCACTGCAGGGGCGGCGCGGCGCTGCAGCTGCCCTGGCTGGTGGAGACCGAGACCCAGCGGACGCTGGAGGACAGCGACTGCGTCAGCGTCACGGCGGCAGCCGCCACCGGCCCGAGGTTGCGCACGGTGGTGGTCAGCGTCAGGTTGGCATTGACGCGTGCAGGGTCCGGTGCATCGGTGAGCGTGGTCACCAGGTCCGGGTGTTGCGGCGGCGGAGGTGAGCCGCCCTGGTCGATGCGTGCGGTCTGGCCGCCGACCAGGTACACCGCCTGGCTCTGCGCGCCGAAGGCCAGCGCCACGCCGTAGCCGAACGGTGCCAGCATCGACCAGCCCGTGCTGCCGTCGGCATTGACGCGCGTGACCGACATCTGCGACATGTTGCTGGCGGCAAGGTAGGCATTGCCCGCCGCATCCAGCCGCATCTGACCGTGCGACAGGAAGGCATTCGCCGGTCCGTCGGCATCGCGGTTGGCCCACAGTGGCGTGCCGTCGGCGGCGTACTTCAGGAAGGCGACGCCGGATCCGCCGGCCGAGGGGGTGCCTCCGACGATGATGCCGCCGTCCGGTGCCACCTCGACGCGCGCCATGTTGACCGGATCGGTCCGCGTCCACTGCAACGTGCCGAAATCGCCGTACTTGATGAGACTGCCTTGCTGCGTGGCCGGGTCGAGCGAGACGACGATCATCCGCCCCGACGCGTCAGCGGTGGCGTCGAGGCCTGCAGCGGCCGGGATGCTGGTCAGCAGGATCGTGCCCAGGCCGTTCCGGTCGACCTGCGCTGCGCCGCCCAGCAGGCCGGTGGTGGCCCGTGCGGAGATGACCATGTTGCCGTTGGCGCCCCACTTCAGGTTGACCGGGCTGCCGATGCCGGCGAAGTCGTACCACATCCACAGCAGCTGGCCGGCCGGCGACACCTTGTGGATGCGCGTGCGCACGCCCGCTGGCGTCGGCCCGATGCCGAGCACGTAGGCGTTGTCGGCCTCGTCGCGCAGCAGCTTCACGGTGGAGCCGCCGTCGAAGTCGGTGCCCAGCACGAGGCGCCAGAGCAGGGTGCCGTCAGCACCAAAACGCATCAACAGCGCGTTCGCGTTCACCGGGCTCGAGTAGCCTGAGCGGATCGTTCCACTGACGTAGGCGCCGCCGGTGCTGTCAGCGTCCACCCAGGTGGCCACCTCGTGGCGGTTGCTGTCGGTGTTGTCGCGACGCACGCTGAACAGCGTGACGCCGTTCGGTGAGGTTTTCGTCAGCACGATGTCGCCGGCCGGCGCGTACTCCCAGTCGACGGTAAAGACGTTCTCAGCCGCATCGGCGGCGATGGCGACGCCGCGAGGCTCCACGCTCCAGGTCAAGGTCTGGGCCAGCGCAACGGGCATGGCCAGCGTCAGCGCAGAGAGGGTCAGCAGATTCTTCATGGCAGGTCAAAGGCGGTGCAGCCGCGTTGAGTGAGGACATTGATCTCGAAGCCTCAGCATGTGGCGACGGCGTCATCCGCGTCCTGCCGCAGATCAAGGGCACGCGACATCGGGGATCAAGTCATCTGTCGGCCACGTCACCATGGGCAACGCAGCTCACTCGTCGCCATCTCGCCGCTGACCGGGCAGATCCTGGGGGGCTTGGTGCGCAATCCGCCCCGCATGCCACTAGCGTGAGCCGAGCCATTCCACGAAATCGGGTGCACTCATGGCGCGGGCATACAGCCATCCTTGCGCTTCTCGCACGCCGATCTGCCTCAGGCAATCCTGTTGCTGACGGTCTTCCACGCCTTCAGCGATCAACGCCAGGCCCAGGGCATCCGCCATTGCCTCAATGGCGCGCACGATGGCCTGATCCGACGGATTTCCCACCACGTCCCGAACGAAGGCGCGGTCGACCTTGAGCCGGTGCAAGGGCAGAAGCTTGAGCATGGACAGGGACGAGTAGCCTGTGCCGAAGTCATCCAGCGCGATCTTCACGCCGAGCTCGGCAATCCGGCGGAGGCGATGCTCCACATGGGGGACACGTTGCAGCGCGGTTTCTGTCACTTCGATCTCGAGGTCTTCGGGATCCATGCCCGTTGCCTTGAGTTCGCGCGCCAAGTCCTCGGCAAACTGCTCGTCCTGCAATTGCAGGGCCGACACGTTCACCGCGAGCCGCCCCTGCACGACGCCATCGCGCTGCCACTGTGTCCAGTGGGTCAGGGCTTGCCGCAGGACCCAGCGGCCCAAGGGTTGGATCAGCCCGCACTCCTCTGCGACGGGAATGAATCGATCCGGGCCGATCGGTCCCAACTTCTCCGAGTGCCAACGCAACAGCGCCTCGGCACCGACCACCGAGCGGCCGTCGATGCTCACCTGTGGTTGCCAGTGGATGGACAGCTCACCGTTCTCGAGCGCCTGCAGAAGGCCTTGTTCAATCGCCAGGCGCTCATTGGCCACCTCGGCCATCTTCGGGTGGTAGCGGGCGTAGCGATTTCGGCCTGCGGCCTTCGCGGCGTACATGGCGATGTCGGCAGCCCGAAGCAGCGCATCGGGTGTGGCCCCGTCGCTCGGGTGCATGGCAATGCCTATGCTGGCTGACACCTGCACCGACGAACCGACTGCGAGGTCAAATGGCTCGCGCACGATCTCCAGCAGCCGCTGCGCCATGGCGTCCACATCCGCATCTCGCGCGGACCGGGTCAGCATCAAGAACTCATCGCCGCCCAGCCTGATGGCTTGATCGCCAAACCGCAGCACGCTGCGGAATCGATCGGCAATGGTGACGAGCAGAGCGTCGCCCTTGTCGTGGCCCAGACTGTCGTTGATGACCTTGAAACCGTCCAGGTCAAGGAACATCAGCACCGCCGTGTTGTCGCCGGACTGGGGTGGCGGCAATGCATTCAAGAGGTCGCGCAGCTGGTTGCGATTGCCAAGACCGGTCAGCGGATCGTGATAAGCCAGGTGTTGGATCCGGCTTTCTGCCTGCCTCAATGCAGAAATGTCGGTGAAAGTCAGGACGCGATTGGTGATGGAGCCGGAATCGTCACGGACGGGCGCCACATGCTCCCACGCCGGAAACGTGCTTCCGTCATGTCGCAGGCATACCACCTCGGCGTGCGCGAGCGCATCAACCGGGGTGGCTTCCAGCAGTTCGCGGTCGCTGCTGCGGCGCGCGTGCAGAAAGTCGTTCGGATGACGCCCCCGAATGTCCGCCGTCGGCCAACCCGTCATCCTCGAAAACGCCGGGTTGGCAGTCATGACGTGCCCCTGCGTATCCAGTATCAGAATGGCGTCGGCGGCCGACTCGAACACCACCGTGGCCTGCCTGGCCGCCTCGTCCTGCTCCACCTGCCGTGTGATGTCGCGGCAGATTCCGACCACCGCGAGTTCGTTGGCCACATAGCTCGCATGGACCTCCAGCCAACGGACGGGAAGTTCGGCATTCGGTGAGCGCCATCGCGCGACGACGTGGAGGTCTCCGCCATGGTCCAGCAAATGCCGCACCTTGGCCTGGGCGTCCTGGCTGAGATGCCGGAGGAACTCCGCCACTGGCATGCGCAGGCCTCGCACTGAACCGTCGGCAACAGGCGGGAAGTGTCCATCGATCTCGACGAGGTCCATGCCCTCGTTCAGGGTCACCACGCCCATCTTTGCTGCGTCCAGGGCGAGTCTCAGGCGTCGCTCTGCCTGCATGCGTGCGCGAGAGGCTCGCACGCGTGCCAAGGCCATTTGAACCGTGGCATTGAGCTCTCGCTGTCTGACGGGCTTGACCAGATAGCCGTACGGGGCGACTTGCTCGGCCCGGCGCAGGATGTCGCTGTCAGCATAGGCGGTGAGGAAGACGACAGGCACGTCCGCGAAGCGGGCGATCTCCTGGGCCGCCAGAATGCCGTCACCTCCTTTGCCCAGGTTGATGTCCATCAGGATGAGGTCGGGTCGGTAGGACATGGTCAGCACCACGGCTTCGTCCTGGCTCGAGGCGGTACCCACCACTCGGAACCCCAGTGATTCCAGGGTCAACTTCAGATCCAGCGCGACGATGCGTTCGTCCTCCACGACCAGCAGGCTGGCGGGCGCATCGTGGGCAGCGGCAGGCAATGTCGTGTTCATGATGGTTTGGATTCCGGTGGCAACTGCAGCGTGAAGGCGGCACCTGCCTGACCGGCAGTCGGCCAACGCATCGTCGCTTGAAGTTGTTACGTCAGCAGGGTGACCAGGCGCAAGCCCAAGCTCGCGGCGCTGGGCGAGTCAAAACCAGCAGGCATGCCGATGCCCGTATCAGCCACTGTGACAAAAATGCCATGGTCCTGCCTGCCGGCCCGTACCGCAACGGTGCCCTGGCCATCCTTCCCGAACCCATGCTTCAGTGCG
>CALRVU010000276.1:0-5335 GCA_943371685.1 Bordetella parapertussis
GTGCGTGATCGACACCAACCCCAACCCCGACATTCGCCTGATCGCCGCGCTGGCCTCGGCCGACTTCGTCCTCTCGCCGATCCAGCTCAATCAGGAGGCGATGGAGGGCGTCCATGGTCTGTTGAATCACGAACGAGTCGGCGTGCGCAAGATCAAGGCGGTGCTCAATCCCAAGCTCCAGCTGATCGGCCTGCTGCCGACCATGGTCGAGCCGACGCCGTTCCAGAAGGCGAACTTCCTGCAGATCGTGCAGCGTTATCACCCCCTGTTAATCCGCATCGGCGATGGGCCAGGCGACTTCGCATCCATCCCTCGCCGTTCTTCGATTGCCGAGGCCCAGGCGCATGGTCAGGTGCTCTGGGAGATGAAGAAGACCGCGGCGCGTGAAGCAGCGAAGGAAATTGAGCCGACCTTGCGCGAGCTGGCCCGGATCGTGGCGGGGCAACCGCAGGTCAATGCACAACCTGGAGTCAGTCATGAGTCTGCCGCTTGATCAGCTCGACCTCCTGGGCGCGCCGGGCGACCTGCTGGCCGGTGCACCTCTGCAGCTGCCCATCGAGTCGATCATCGAAGATCCGGACCAGCCCCGGCACGAGTTCGACCCAGAGGGCCTGGCCGAACTGGCCGCGTCGATCAAGGAGCGCGGTGTGCTGCAGCCGGTCTCGGTGCGGCGTCACCCCAATCAACCCGACTGTTGGATGCTGAACTTCGGTGCCAGGCGCCTGCGGGCGTCCAAGCTTGTGGGCATGTTGGACATTCCTGCCTTCGTCGACAAGGCGGCGGACAGCTACGACCAAGTGATCGAGAACGAGCAGCGCGAGGGACTGAAGCCGCTGGAGCTGGCGCTGTTTGTGCAGCGCCGCCTGGCAGCGGGTGAGACCCAAGCCGTGATCGCCCGGCGGCTGGGCAAGAGCCGGCAGTACGTGACGATGGCCACCGCGCTGATTGACGCGCCGGATTGGTTGATCTCTGCCTACCGCGAAGGCCGATGCCGCGGTTTGAACGAGCTGTACGAGCTTCGCAAGCTGGCCAGTGACCACCCGCAGTACGTGGAGTCCTGGACCGCTGACCGCGACACCATCACCCGAGACCGCGTGAGTGCGCTGCGTGCCGATCTTGCGGACGGCTCGGCAAGCGCACGGCCCGGCACGTCGGCACTCATTCAGGCAGTTGCGGAGCGCGTTGCACAGCGCCTTGAGCCGGAGGTGCCGGCGTCAGCACTCGAGCCCAAGTCAACCAGCAGCCTGCGCCGAGCTTCGGCGAAGCTGCAGTTGCTGGCCAAGCTCGATGGTGTTGATGTGGTCGTCGATACGCAGTCGGCACCGCCGGAAGTGGGGCAGGTCTTTGTTCGCGCGGTCGGAAGTCCTTACGCAGAGGCTGTTGAGGCCGCACGGCTTGTGCTGACCAGACTGGTTGCCGAGTGACCACTGCATCTGGCCCATAGCTGGACAGCGCCGACGATCAGTTCGATTCCTTGCGGCACAGGCAGTAGATGAACTTCTGAACCGTGCCGAACGGCGTGTGATGCTCTTCGCGCTCGTGCTGCAGAAGGGTAAAAGGGGCGCCGAACTCCGCATGCAGACCGTCTGCGCTGTAGCGCATGACAGGCAACCCGCTGCATTTCTCCGGACCATCCTCGGCGAACGTCGCCACGATGACGTGACCCCCCGGCTTGACAGCGCGAAGAACCGCGTTGACGTAGGCCTCACGCTCTTCGAGTGTGGTGAGGAAGTGGAAGACAGCCCGGTCGTGCCAGACGTCGTAGGCATGTCGTGGCAGCTCGAGCTTGGTGATGTCGCCCGCAAGCCACACCACACTCGGCGCCCGATCCCCGAGACGAGCCCGAGAAGCCGCCAACGCAGCTTCTGACAGGTCCAGGACGGTGACCTGCTGATAGCCTTCGGCAAGAAGGTCGTCGATCAACGTCGACGCGCCGCCACCGACGTCGATGATGCTGGCATCTCTCGACACACCGGTACGAGCGATGAGTTCGATCGACTGATGTGCATGCTCCTGGAACCAGCTCACGGCATCCTCGGACTTCGTCGAATAGACCTGCTCCCAATATTCTTTGGACTGCATGTGACCTCCCATACTCGATGTGCCGCAAGCCGGCATGTCGTCAACTGCAAAGGTGCGGCCGATCCGTTGCCGCAGCTTCCGCGCCAAAAATTGTCAATCAGATTGACAACTCGGCCACTGATCAATTTGCACCTATGCTGGATTCTCGGGCGAATCCAGCGGCTGGAGAGCCTAGGTCAGCGCCAATACTGAATGCATTGGTGAGTGCAGAGATAGGCGCGGTGGCGCCGGTGTCTGACACGCACGGCATGTCAGGAGGCTCGGGCATGGAACCCTCGTCACGTGATCGCATCAGCGTGGACCTGCACGGCCTGAAAGCCGCGCTCTTCGAGCGTGCTCAGGCCCTCGGCGTGTCGCCCTCTGGCCTGGTCCGAACAACGCTCGCTGAAGCTCTGGCGCGGTCAGATCCGACCGACATCGATCGATCGATGCCAAGACTGCGGTCAGGCACTGGCAACCGGGTCCGGCTCTGCTTGCGCATGAGCCGAGCGCAAGCCGGCGCAACCTTGGAGAACGCTCGACGTGCTGGTCTGAACCCAGGCGACTACATCGCCGGCTTGGTGGCCGGCGTGCCCGTGTTGTTGGGCGCCGGCAGCCGAACCGACCACCTCGCCGCGTTGATCGCATCCATTGCCGAGCTGTCGACGTTCAGCCGCAACCTCCACCACCTGACTAAACTGCTCCGCCAGGGCGAGTTCCGCCCCGCCCAGGAGTACCGGCCGATGCTGGACACGCTGGGTGCTGACGTGCGGAGCCACCTGGCCCTGGTCGCAGGCGCGCTGGCCGACCTGCGCCCTCGTCGGGGCGCCGCCGCCGTTTGCCGATCTTCCAATGAGTAACCTTCAGGGGAGAACCATGCCTCAAGCACCGAGCATCGAAGGTGTCCTGATCACCTGGGGCGACCGGCTCTTCTATCCAGGCAACCGCGTCGTCAAGGTAAAGCCGCCGCCGAAGTTGAACGCAGGGGCGGCAAGCCAGCGCGCCGCCGCCATCCGCCAGCGCATCGAGGCCACCGTGGTCCGTCGCGCGCCTCAGGTGATGGTCAAGGTGACTGGCGGGGGACGCGGCATGAAGGCCATCGCGGCCCACTTCCGCTACATCAGCAAGAACGGTCGGCTCGACATGGAGGACGAGCGCGGAGAAACCATGCAAGGCAAGGACACGCTGGTCGACCTGGCTGATGACTGGCGCTTTGGCGGCACCTTGATCGACGACGCTGCTGAACCCGGCCAGCGGCGCGAAGCCTTCAACATCATGCTGTCGATGCCGCGTGGCACCGACCCGCTGGCCGTGCAGCGCGCGGCGCGTGAGTTCGCGCAGGTCGAGCTGGCCGGCCACAAGTACGTGATGGTGCTCCACGACCACCAGGCCAATCCGCATGTGCACATCAGCGTGCGGGCCGAGGCCAAGCATGGCAAGCGCCTCAACCCGCGCAAGGCCGATCTGCACCGCTGGCGTGAGACTTTTGCCGAGAACCTCCGTGGGTACGGCGTCGAGGCCGAGGCCACCCGTCAAGCAACGCGGGGGCGCAACCAGAACTTCGAACCTTTGTGGCGCCTGAAGGCGCGAGAGGATGGGCGCCTCCGCACCAGTCGCGCTGACGCCAAGAGCGGCGCACAGGCCCAAGCTACTCGGGCGGAGGCCGTCGAAGCCTGGATGCATGTGGGCCGTGCGCTGGCCATGTCCGGAGACCTGGAGGACCGCAAGCTGGCAGGTGCCATCGCTGCGTTCATCAAGGAGATGCCGGCGACGAATGCGCCGGAAGTTCGGCAGCAAACCGCCGGTGTGACACATCACCCGAAGCTTGTGGAAGTTGGTCCGCGCCGCTAGGCCCACGTAGGCCGGCCAGGGCAGCGGGAAGGCCTGGGCCAAGGTGCTGAGCGTGGCCGGTGTCCGAAATGGCGATTCGGATATTGAGGGCAGGGTCGATTCGGCAGACACCGTCTGCGAAATTGGCATCGGCAGCCAGGCAAGGTAGAACAGGCGCATCTGTTCCAGGTTGCGCTCGGAGAATCCCCGGCCGTAGCGCTGGGCCAGATCGACAGACAGCCGCTTCAGCAGCGCCTGGCCGTAGGTGGCACGCTCTTTCCGGCCTTGCTCAAATTCAACGATCCGCCGGCCGATCTCCCAGTGGCTGTCCGTCATCAAGGCATTGACGCTACGGGCCGCTGCGTGGCGCGTGGCATCGAGCAGAGCGACGAAGCCCCCTGAGCTCGATCAGGTCACTTTTGGCGGTCCATCCCCGCCCGAGGGGGGCAGCCTCTGGACAAATGGCGCCTTGGCATGCTCGTTTGGGTCCATCCCCGCCTGAGCGGGGCAGCCGCAGCCAGACGGTCCTGTAGCGGCTTGATCTCGAGTCCTTCCCCGCCTGAGCGGGGCAGCCTACTGCTGCAGGTCCTGCCCGCGGCGCGCGTACGGTCCATCCCCGCCTGAGCGGGGCAGCCCAGATGGCTTGAGATGCGCGGCGGTGGCAGGGGGTCCATCCCCGCCTGAGCGGGGCAGCCGCGAACTCCCACTGGGCCATGCCGATGGAGAGGGGGCCATCTCCGCCTGAGCGGGGCGGCCGCATTCGTGCCCAGGAAGATCAGCTCAGCGTTGGGTCCATCCCCGCCTGAGCGGGGCAGCCACGCCATTGATAAACGCGCTACTGGCCGCAGCGGGTCCATCCCCGCCTGAGCGGGGCAGCCAGGCCCTGCCAAACGCCTGCAATGCCTGCAAGGGGTCCATCCCCGCCTGAGCGGGGCAGCCCGCTGTACCGGTCCGCAGTCGCGCACACACCCAGGGTCCATCCCCGCCTGAGCGGGGCAGCCGCCGCCGCCGTAGGGCTCCACGTACACGCGGTGGGTCCATCCCCGCCTGAGCGGGGCAGCCGCCGACGAATATCGACAGAGATTTTTTAGGCAGGGTCCATCCCCGCCTGAGCGGGGCAGCCAGGGCCATGACGAGGGCGCCCAGGCCGGTGGCGGGTCCATCCCCGCCTGAGCGGGGCAGCCTGTCACCCGACTGTGCGACTGAACGCAACTCGGGGTCCATCCCCGCCTGAGCGGGGCAGCCGCATGTGCATCCGCCTCACTACCGGCTTCATAGGGTCCATCCCCGCCTGAGCGGGGCAGCCGAACATTGGCCCCAATCAGCGCGCCTCGCTGCGGGTCCATCCCCGCCTGAGCGGGGCAGCCACGCGGCTGACGGGGTGCCAGCGGTGTGCGCGGGGTCTATCCCCGCCTGAGCGGGGCAGCCGAGAAGGGCGGCCTCG
>CALRVU010000277.1:0-5330 GCA_943371685.1 Bordetella parapertussis
GCGCGCGGTCCGCCAGGGCATCCAGTCGGTGCTGGCCGGCACGCTGGTCAACTTCTACCAGGAATACCCCTGCCACTCGCCCACGGGCCGCCGCTGGTTCGGCCTGAACGTGACGCCGCTGGCCCTGGCTGGTGGCGGCGCGGTGGTCACGCACACCGACATCACCGAACGCGTGTTGGCCGAACAAGCCCTGCGCGCCAGCAAGTCGCTGATGGACCGAACGGGCCGGATCGGCGGCGTGGGGGGCTGGCAGCTGGACCCAGCGAACGCGACCGTCGATTGGACGGCTCAGACCTGTTGCATCCATGAGTTGCCGCCAGGGCACCGGCCGACGCTGGACGAAGCGCTGGACTACTACCCTCCGGAGGCCCGTGCTGCCGTCGAGCGGGCCGTCCAGCAAGCGCTGTCGGATGGCCAGGGCTTCGACATGGAGCTCCCGCTGTTGACCGCCAAGGGCCGCAAGCTCTGGGTGCGTGCGGTTGGCGAGGTCGAGCGCTCTGACGGCGTACCGGTGCGCCTGATCGGTGCCCTGCAAGACATCACGGCGCGCCGGGCATTGCAAGCGGAGGCCGTCCGCAGCATGCAATTGCTGCGCGGCGCCATCGATGCCATCGACGAAGCCTTCGTGCTCTACGACCCCGACGATCGCCTCGTCTTCTGCAACGAGAAATACCGGGCCATCTACGCCACCTCCAGCGACTTGATCGTTCCTGGTGCCCACTTCGAGGACATCGTGCGCGGCGGGGCGCTGAGGGGACAGTATGCCGAGGCCATCGGCCGGGTCGATGAATGGGTGGCTGAGCGCATGGCCCGACACCGGGAGGGCGAGGGCACGGTGGTGCAAAAGCTCGCGGATGGCCGCAGCCTGCGGATCGTCGAGCGGCGCATGAGCGACGGCCATCTGGTGGGCTTCCGCATCGACATCACCGACCTGATCGAGGCCACCGCGGCTGCGCACCAGGCCTCACTCGCCAAGAGCCGCTTTCTGGCCAACATGAGCCACGAGATCCGCACGCCGATGAACGCCATCCTCGGCATGCTCAGCTTGCTGCGCAAGACGGGCTTGACGCCGATCCAGGACGACTATGCCAGCCAGACGGCCCGCGCAGCGAAGTCCTTGCTGGAGTTGCTCGACGACATCCTGGACTGCTCCAAGGCCGAGGCAGGCAAGCTCCACCTCGAGAACCGCCCGTTCCAGATCGAGGAGCTGCTGGCCGATCTCGCACTGATCCTGTCGGCCAATGTGGGGGCCAGACCGCTGCAGTTGCTCTTTGATGCGGATCCGGCGCTGCCGTCTACCGTGGTCGGTGATGTGTTGCGCATGCGCCAGGTGCTGGTCAATCTTTGTGGCAATGCGATCAAGTTCACCGAACGGGGCGAGGTGGTGCTGTCGGTTGAGCGGGTCTCGTCCTCGGCGGGTCGGGTGCAAGTGCGGTTTGCCGTGCAGGACACCGGCATCGGCATCGCCCCCGAGAATCGGAGCCGCATCTTTGACGGGTTCACGCAGGCCGAGGCCTCGACGACCCGGCGCTTTGGCGGCACGGGTCTGGGCCTGTCCATCTGCAAGCGGCTGGTGGAGCTGATGGGTGGCGAGCTGCATTTGCAGAGCCGCCTGGGCGAGGGAAGCTGCTTTCACTTCAGCCTCGACCTGGGGGTGGTGGACTCGCCGCCGGCCAGGCTCGCGCCCGACGCGCCGCCGGCGCTGCCGGGGTCGCGAGTGCTGCTGATCGAGCCGCATGACAAGGCCCGCGAGATGCTCCTGAGGATGGGGCGCTCGCTCGGCTGGGAGGTGCATGCCGTCACCGATGCGCGACAGGCCTTGGCCTTGCTAGGCGCTGGTTCGGGCGCCGCCTGGCAGCTGGTGCTGGCCGACGCCTTGCTGCCCGCGCAATCGGGATGGGCCGGCTTTGAGCCGCTGGTGGCTGCCTTGCCTCTGCCCCGTCCGGCCTTGCTGGTCCGTGCTTCGGCGGACGAGCATCAGCGGCTGAGCGCGCAGTCCGCGCTGAACAAAGGGCCGATCGATGGCTTCCTGTTCAAGCCCTGCACCGCCGCCATGTGCCTGTCGGCGGCTCGGCAGGCCTTGCATGCCCGGGTGGAGCGGAGCCAAGGCCGGGCACCGGAGCAGTTGCCCCTGCGGCTAGCGGGTCTGCGCTTGCTGGTGGTGGAGGACAACGCCACCAACCAGCAGGTGGCCCGCGAACTGCTGCAGGCCGAGGGGGCCGAGGTGCAGTTGGCCTGGGATGGTCAGCAGGCCCTTGAAGCCTTGTCAGGCGATCGCCTCGACTTTGACCTGGTGCTGATGGACCTGCAGATGCCGGTGATGGATGGCCATACCGCCACCCGCCTGATCCGGCACCAGCTGGGTTGGCCGGCCGAGCGGCTGCCGATCGTCGCCATGACGGCCAATGCGCTGGCCGCCGATCGCGCGGCTTGCCTGGATGCGGGCATGAACGATCACATCGGCAAGCCATTCGATTTGGACGCTCTCGTGGCGCTGATCGTCCGGCTGGCGGGGCGTGTCAGTGCGCCGCAGCCCACCGGCATGGCGCTGGCGCCGGCACCTGCGGTGCCGAGGTTCTCGCCGGCCCTGCTGCAGGCCGCCGAGGCGGCCGGCGTGGCCTTGCCGCAGGCCATCGGGCGTCTGGGCGGGGATCGCGCGCTCTACGAGCAGGTTCTTCAGCAATTCTGTGTGGCCTTGGCAGCCGTGCCCGATGAGCTGCAGCGCGATGCGACCCGCCTGGACGTGGCCGCAGGCCGGCGTCGATTGCACACCCTCAAGGGCTTGGCCGCGACCGCGGGTGCCCACGACATGGCCGAGGCGGCAGGCCAGGGCGAAAGGGCGCTGCATCACGAAAGTGCAAGCGACGGCGCCGCATCCCATGCCGTGCTGGCGGACCTGGCTCGCCATTGGGGGGAGCAGGCTGCTGCGACGGCGTCGGCGCTGTCGGATCTGGTTCATGCGCTGGCTTCCGAGCGCCAGCTGCTGGGCCCCATGGAGCACGGCGCCGCGCGCACCCGCCATGCGCCTTCAGCCCGTCATGCCAGCCTGGCAGCCGCCTTGGGCGTGCTGGCCGAGCAGCTGGACCATGCTGACATGGCCGCGACCGACACCCTGTCCGCCATGCAAGCCCAGTTTGCTCCGCTCCCGCCGGGGCTGCTGGGACCGCTGGCCGCCGCGATGGACGCGCTGGACTTCAGCACGGCGCGCATCTGCTGCAGCCAGCTGCTGGCCTTGGAGGGCCTGGATCAGCAGGCGGCGCTGGCGGACGCTCGCGTGCTGGTGGACGACTGATCAAGTGCCCGGCTGGCCCGGGAGCAATGCCTTGGCGGCCTCGATGCGCAAGGCCCAGGGCAGGCTGTCGTTGTTCATCACGCCGAGCAGAAAGCGCCGCGGATCGTCGCCGACAGCGCCGGGGTCGGGGACTTGGTCGGGCGCTGTTCGTGCGGCCATGGGGGAAGTCGGGCTCGCGGCGCCGCCTTCGACCCGGGCCGTGGTCAGGCTTTGCATGGCCAGTGCCAGGTCGGCTGCCGTGATGCTCTTCAAGCCGGCCAACAGCCGGGCCTGACCCTCGTCACCCGGCGGAAGATCCAGCCAGGGTTCTTCCGCGAACATCGGTGCCAGATCCGCGGCGACGAATGCAGACCAACGCTCGGATGCCACCATCCGGCCTGGCAGTGGCACATCGGCGGCTGGGTCCGAGGACATGGCGCCACCGGCCGGGGGCCACAGTTGCAGGCGGGCCGGCTCCACCTCGCCGAGGTAGCGCATGCGCAGCCCGACCAGGAAGCCGGCCGCCTGATCCACCGGTGTGGCCTCCGCCAGAGAGAACCACAGTTGCATGCTTGCCTCGCCTGAAATGGCGATGGCAGGCGCCGGCAGGCCCAGGTCCCGTTGCACGCCTTGCCAGACGGTCGACAAGGTGGCCCAGTCGGCCGGTCGTGCCAGTGCCAGCAGCATGACGCGGACCTGGCCGCGGCAGTCGATCAGTGGCGATGGCTCGGCCTGGGTCGCTTGATCGCTGGCGTCATGGTGCAGATAGAGGCGTTGCAGGGCCAGAGGCAGGCGGGTCATGGCGGGGAAGGTCGCGGCCGGTTGGGGCCGAGCGCAGGTGGCAGGTGCCGCACTGTAGCGCCGAGCGCGGCCCCGCGGCAGGGCTGCGCAGTCATCGGGCAGCGGGCCACAATCCGGCCATGTCCCCTGTCATCGATCACCGCATCATGGTCGCCCCGGCTTGGGCTGCGCCCGCGCCGTTCCGGGCCTTTGCCGTGCGCAGCGAGGAGCCGCGCCATGCGATGGATGCCCGCACACCGCATGATCGGGTGCATCTGCTGACAACGGCGGTGCTGGACGCGGACAGCGTTGCCGCCCTGTGCACCGATGGCTATGCCCGCGTGTCGATCGAGTCGTTCTCGGATGTGGACTATGCCGACACCTCATGGCCAGCGCTGGCGGCGCTGGCGCCCGGGGCCGCAGGCCTGCCGGAGCGGCTGGCCGACGCCTTGCAGCGGACCGGCGTGCTTGGCAGCGAGGTGCAGGCCTACCGTGATTGCCTGCTGGGCCGCGTCGACTACCTGGCCTGCCGCGGCGCGGGCTTTCACAACGATGTGAGCCGGCATTGGTCCGCCTGTCTGTTCTGGGTCCTTGCGCTGGACGCTGAGGCGGTGGAGTTCGTCATGCCCCATGCCGGGCTGCGGATCGCGATCCGCTCCGGCGATCTGCTGCTGTTTGACCAGACCTTGGCGCATGGCCTGTGCCGGCCGCAGGACGCCGGCCAGGCCGTGGCCGCCTCCTTCGAGACCGGCGACTCAGGCCGGCAGTTGTTCCTGACCGGCGAAGTGCTGCTCTCCGACGCACAGTGGTCGGCGCTGGGCTCGCCCTGGCTGCCGGTGGAGTGGCATGACCAACGTGGTGCGCTGGACTTGATGGTCGCCGAGTTTGACGAGCGCAGCGGCGCGATCAAGCAATTGCGGGCCTTGCGCGATGGCATGAAGCGCAGCACTTGCCACGCGGATGAGCCGCCGGTCTGAGCGGGCACCGCGGTCAGGGCAAAATCGGGGTCAGACGGTTTGGGTCGCCATCCAGGTGACGGGCCGGCTGCCAGCGTTCGATCTCCAGCCCGCCATGCCGCATCCCCCACAGGCCCTCCTCATCCCGCCCGACCGCCGCCGTCTGCTTCAGGCGGCAGGCTGGCCGCTGCTCGCGCCTTGGGTCGCCCTCTGGCCACAAGCCGGCCAGGCCGCTGGCGCCGATGCCCTGACGCTGCGTGCCTGGCCTGCCGGACAGGCCACCCCGGCCCTGACCCTGCCCAGCTGGGAGGGCGGGACCTGGC
>CALRVU010000278.1:0-5285 GCA_943371685.1 Bordetella parapertussis
CCCCTGGCGGCGACGTCGCTGCGCTGAACTGGGTCACGCCTGAGGGCATCCCGGTCAAGCCGCTCTACACCGCGGCGGACACGGCCAACTTGCCGCACACCGACACCCTGCCGGGTTTCGAGCCCTTCCTGCGCGGCCCGCAGGCCACCATGTATGCGGTGCGGCCCTGGACGATCCGCCAATACGCCGGATTCTCGACGGCGGAAGAATCGAACGCGTTCTATCGCAAGGCCCTGGCCGCCGGCGGGCAGGGCGTCAGCGTGGCTTTTGACCTGGCCACCCACCGGGGCTACGACAGCGACCATCCCCGCGTTTCGGGCGATGTGGGCAAGGCCGGCGTGGCCATCGACTCGGTCGAGGACATGAAGATCCTGTTCGACCAGATCCCGCTGGACAAGGTGTCGGTGTCCATGACCATGAACGGTGCCGTGCTGCCCGTGCTGGCCGGCTATGTGGTGGCGGCCGAGGAACAGGGTGTGCGCCAGGACCAGCTCTCCGGGACGATTCAGAACGACATTCTGAAAGAGTTCATGGTGCGCAACACCTACATCTACCCGCCCGAGCCGTCCATGAAGATCATCGGCGACATCATCGAGTACACCGCGGGCCACATGCCCAAGTTCAACTCGATCAGCATCTCGGGCTATCACATGCAGGAGGCCGGCGCCAACCAGGCGCTGGAACTGGCCTTCACCCTGGCCGATGGCCAGGAGTATGTGAAGACTGCCATCGCCAAGGGCATGGATGTGGACGACTTTGCCGGCCGGCTCAGCTTCTTCTGGGCCATCGGCATGAACTTTTATCTGGAGATCGCCAAGATGCGGGCCGCGCGCCTGCTCTGGACCCGGATCATGAAGGGCTTTGACGCCAAGAAGCCGAAGAGCCTGATGCTGCGCACCCATTGCCAGACCAGCGGCTGGAGCCTGACCGAGCAGGACCCTTACAACAACGTGGTGCGCACCACCATCGAGGCCATGGCCGCGGTGTTTGGCGGAACCCAAAGCCTGCACACCAACAGTTTTGACGAAGCCATCGCCCTGCCCACCGAGTTCAGCGCCCGGATCGCCCGCAACACCCAGCTGGTGATCCAGGAGGAGACCCACATCACCAGCGTGGTCGACCCCTGGGCCGGCAGCTACATGATGGAGAGCCTGACCCAGCAGATGGCCGACAAGGCCTGGGCCATCATCGAGGAGGTCGAGGCCATGGGCGGCATGACCAAGGCGGTGGACAGCGGCTGGGCCAAGCTCAAGATCGAGGCCAGTGCGGCCGAGAAGCAGGCCCGCATCGACAGCGGCAAGGACGTCATCGTCGGCGTCAACAAGTACAAGCTGGCGCAACAGGATGCGGTCGAGATCCGCGAGGTCGACAACGTTCGCGTTCGTGACAGCCAGATCGAGCGGCTCAAGGCGATCAAGGCCGGCCGAGACGGCGCTGCCGTTCAGGCCGCACTGGACGCGCTGACCGCCGCCGCGCAAACTGGCGAGGGCAACCTGCTGGCCTTGTCGATCACCGCCATGCGCCTGCGCGCCACGGTGGGCGAGGTCAGCGATGCGCTGGAGGTGGTCTATGGCCGCCATCGTGCCGACATTCAGAAGGTGACCGGTGTGTACGCAGCCGCCTATGACAGCGCCGAAGGCTGGGACAAGCTCAAGGGCGAGATTGCCGCCTTTGCCGAGGCGGAAGGCCGCCGGCCGCGGGTGATGATCGCCAAGCTGGGCCAGGACGGCCACGACCGCGGCGCCAAGGTGGTGGCCACGGCCTTTGCCGATCTGGGCTATGACGTGGACATGGGCCCGCTGTTCCAGACGCCCGAGGAATGCGCCCGCCAAGCCATCGAGAACGATGTGCATGCCGTGGGCATCAGCACCCTGGCCGCTGGCCACAAGACCCTGGTGCCGGCCATCATCGCCGAGCTGAAAGCCCAGGGCGCGGACGACATCATCGTCTTCGTCGGCGGCGTGATCCCGGCTCAAGACTACGGTTTCCTGTACGACGCTGGCGTCAAGGGCATCTACGGCCCGGGTACGCCGATCCCGGTCAGCGCCAAGGATGTGCTCGAGCAGATCCGCGCAGCCCAGGCAGCGGCCTGATGCCGGCACGGCCACGCCAGCGCCCGCCCGCAGCGACCGGTTCACGATCCACCCGTTTCGAAAGCCGCCATGCCCACTGAAAGCCGCCCCGCCTTGGACCTGCGCCTGTCACCGGCTGGTGAGGGCGATTTCGAGGCGCTGTTGTCCTTGCGGCTGGCGGCCATGCGTGAAAGCCTGGAGCGGGTTGGCCGCTTTGACCCGCAGCGGGCCCGCGAGCGCCTGTCGCGCGGTTATCTGCCCGCCTACACCCGCCACATCCAGCAAGACGGTGAATTGGTGGGCTTTGTGGTGGTGGTGCCGCGTGAGCACGACTGGCTGCTCGACCATCTCTACATCCACCCGTCGGCGCAGGGTGCCGGTGTGGGCTCCTGGGTGCTGGCCGAGGTGCTGAAGGAGGCCGATGCCCAGCACAAGGCGGTCAGCGTCACCGCCCTCAAGCACAGCGATGCCAACCGCTTCTACCTGCGCCACGGCTTTGTGCTGCAGGCCGAGGGCGAGTGGGACTTGTATTACCTCCGCTCCGCCAGGAAATGACCCTCGCCAGTAGCGTCTTGCCCGCAGCCGATGCGCTGCTGCTGTCGCAGGTGACCACCGGCGACGCAGCGCCGCAGCGCCGGGCGATTGCCAAGACCATCACCTTGCTGGAGAGCACGCGGCCGGACCACCGGCTGCGCGCCGATGCGCTGCTCAATGCCTTGCTGCCGCACAGCGGCCGGGCCTTCCGGCTGGGCATCTCCGGTGTGCCCGGCGTGGGCAAGAGCACCTTCATCGAGGCGCTGGGCCTGCACCTGATCGGCCAGGGCCACCGGGTGGCGGTGCTGGCGGTCGACCCCTCGTCCAGCCTGTCCGGTGGTTCCATCCTGGGTGACAAGACCCGGATGGAGCATTTGTCGGTGCAGGCGGCTGCCTACATCCGGCCCAGCCCGGCCTCGGGCACCCTGGGTGGAGTGGCTGAGCGCACCCGCGAGGCCATGCTGGTCTGCGAGGCGGCGGGCCATGATGTGGTGATCGTCGAGACCGTGGGTGTGGGCCAGAGCGAGACGGCGGTGGCCGACATGACCGACATGTTCGTGCTGCTGCAACTGCCCAATGCCGGCGACGACCTGCAGGCCATCAAGAAAGGCGTGATGGAGCTGGCCGATCTGGTGGTCATCAACAAGGCCGACCTGGATGAACATGCCGCCATCCGTGCCCGGGCCCAGATCAGCTCGGCCCTGCACCTGTTCGGCCCGCACGGCCATGTGGACCGCGATGTGGCGTCCGCCGAGCCGGTCTGGACGCCGCAGGTGATCCAGATGAGCGCACTGAAGAACATCGGCGTGGACGCCTTCTGGCAGACCGTGAGCCGGTTTCGAGACCTGCAGACGGCCAACGGCCGCCTGCAGGCGCGCCGCCGCCGCCAGGACGAAGCGTGGATGTGGGAGCGCATCCAGGCCGGCCTGACGGCCCGCTTCAAGGCCCATGGGGCCGTGCAGCAGCAATTGCCGGCCATGGCGGCGCAAGTGCGGGCCGGCCAGCTGGCGGCTTCGGTGGCCGCCCGGCGCCTGCTCGATCTGCTGGACTGACGCCATCCGCTGAATCCACCCTTTCAAGACCCAGAGACCCGGCCGCAAGGCCGCCGCGAGGAGACCTCATGCACGACATCCAACACATGCTTGAAGAAAAGCGCGCCAAGGCCCGGTTGGGCGGTGGCGAAAAGCGCATTGCCGCCCAGCATGCCAAGGGCAAGCTGACCGCCCGCGAGCGGCTGGAGCTGCTGTTTGACGAGGGCACGTTCGAAGAATGGGACATGTTCGTCGAGCACCGCTGCGTGGACTTCGGCATGGATGCGACCAAGATTCCGGGCGACGGCGTGGTGACCGGCTACGGCATGATCAACGGCCGCCTGGCCTTTGCCTTCAGCCAGGACTTCACCGTCTTCGGCGGTGCGCTGTCGGAGTCGCATGCCGAGAAGATCTGCAAGGTGATGGACCAGGCCATGAAGGTCGGCGCGCCGGTGATCGGCCTGAACGACTCGGGCGGCGCCCGCATCCAGGAGGGTGTGGCCTCGCTCGGCGGCTATGCCGACGTGTTCCAGCGCAATGTGATGGCTTCGGGCGTGGTCCCGCAGATCAGCATGATCATGGGCCCCTGCGCCGGTGGTGCGGTCTATTCGCCCGCCATGACCGACTTCATCTTCATGGTCAAGGACTCGAGCTACATGTTCGTCACCGGCCCCGAAGTGGTCAAGACCGTGACTCATGAGGAAGTAACTGCCGAGGAATTGGGCGGCGCGGGCACTCACACCGGCAAGAGCGGCGTGGCCGATCTGGCCTTCAACAACGATGTGGAAGCGCTGCTGATGCTGCGCCGCTTCTTCAATTACCTGCCGCTGAACAACCGCGAGAAGCCGCCGCTGCGGCCCAGCGGCGACCCGGCCGCCCGGCTTGATCATTCGCTCGACACCCTGGTGCCCGAGAACCCGAACAAGCCCTACGACATGAAGGAGCTGATCCTGAAGGTGGTCGACGACGGCGACTTCTTCGAGATCCAGCCCGACTACGCCGCGAACATCGTGATCGGCTTTGCCCGGCTCGAGGGCGCCACCGTCGGCATCGTGGCCAACAACCCGCTGGTGCTGGCCGGCTGCCTGGACATCAAGAGCTCGATCAAGGCCGCGCGTTTCGTGCGCTTCTGCGATGCCTTCAACATCCCGGTGGTGACCTTCGTCGACGTGCCCGGCTTCATGCCCGGCACCTCACAAGAGTACGGCGGCATCATCAAGCACGGCGCCAAGCTGCTCTATGCCTATGCCGAGTGCACCGTCCCCAAGGTCACCGTCATCACCCGCAAGGCCTATGGCGGCGCCTACGACGTGATGGCCTCCAAGCACCTGCGTGGCGATGTGAACTTTGCCTGGCCCAATGCCGAGATCGCGGTGATGGGCGCCAAGGGCGCGGTGGAGATCATCTTCCGCGAGGACAAGGGTGATCCGGTCAAGCTGGCCGCCCGCGAGGCCGAGTACAAGGCCCGCTTTGCCAACCCGTTCGTGGCCGGCGCGCGCGGATTCATCGACGACGTGATCCAGCCCCACGAAACCCGCAAGCGCATCTGCCGCAGCCTGGTGATGCTGAAAGACAAGAAGCTCGAGAACCCGTGGCGCAAGCACGGAAATATTCCCCTTTGAGTTCGGGTCGCGCGGAGAAAAACACC
>CALRVU010000279.1:0-5281 GCA_943371685.1 Bordetella parapertussis
GGCGGTGTTGGTGTACTGCACGTCAAAGCTGCGCACGCAGCAGCCGCCCCAGGTGTCCCAGCCGGCGGTGGCAAAAGTGGCGCTGGCGCCCTGGTTCTTCATGTCTACCGTGTACTGGTTCCAGAACCAGGTCAGGGCCACGTCCTGCACCGACGAGAACAGGCCGGCGGTCAGGGTGGTCTTGCCGCCGTTCTGTGCGCTGCCGAAGGACTTGCTCAGCTTCAGGTCGTTGACCGTGTTGTCCAGCTTGTCGATCGAGGTGTTGAACAGGGTGGCGGTGAAGGTGGTGGAAGTGGCGGGCGTGGCGCCGTCGCCGTTGTTGGCCGGGAACAGGGCGATGAAGCGGCCGTTGTTGCTGGCGCGGCGGAACTTGTCGTTGATCATCCAGCCGCCGCCCAGGTCGAAGTTGCCTTCCAGACCCAGGGCGGTGCTCTTGACGTGCAGGCCGTCTCGGGCGTCGGTGGTGGCCATGTTGCCGTCGCGGGTGAACACCGGATCGCGGCTCAGGCTGCTGCTGATGAAGAAGGCCGTGCGCGGATCAATGCCGGGGATCTGCTTGATCTGCCCGTTCTGCACATAGACCGGCACCGGCATGAAGGACGGCGTCTTGTCATCCATTGCCTTGAAGCTGACGCGCACGAAGCCGTTGTCCAGCTCATGCGTCAGGTTGGCCTTGAGCTGGCCGCCGTTGGCCGCATTGAAGCCGGTTTCGCGGTCGCCCTCGCCCACGCGGTGGTAGCCACCGATGTGGAAGCGGGTCTTGGCGCCCAGCTTGCCGCCATAGTCAAAGTCCAGCCGGGTCTGCTTGCCGCCGATGGCGCCCACGGTCAGGCCGACCGCGCCGCCTTCATTGCTGCCGTCCTTGCTGATGAAGTTGAAGATGCCGCCGGGGGCATTGGTGGCCAGGGTCGAGGCCGAGCCGCCACGGATCACTTCGAGGTGGTCCAGCGAGTAGTCGGCGCGGACGAACTGGTCAGAGGTACCGAAGGAAATGTCACCGAACAGCAGCACCGGCAGGCCGTCTTCCTGGAACTGCACATAGCGGGCGCCACCGGCCGACACCGGCAGGCCGCGCACGGTGATGTTGGCATTGCCTTCGCCGCCGGAGGACTCCGAGCGCACGCCCGGGATGGTGCGCAGGATCTCGGCCGAGCTGGTGGCCGCCTGCTTGACGATGTCGTCGGCTTCCAGCGTGCTGATCGACACGCTCTGCTTCATCTTGCTGCCGCCGCTGGCGGTGCCGGTGACGACGATGCGGTCGAGCGACAGCGGCTCGGCGGCCGCAGCGGCCGGTGCTGCAGTCTGGGCGCTGGCGCTGGCGGCGATCAGGGCGCCGACGGTGAACGCAACAGCGTGCGCAACGGGGGTCAGTGAGCTGGGGAACTTCATGGATGTCTCCTGGGGCGGTCTGGTAAGCAGTCTTCGAATGGGTGCTGCGGGTGAGTGATTCTGAGTGTCGTGCAAACGATTGCAGTACAGGGAAAACCAGCGAAACGCCCGATTTTTGACAGGCTGCCGGTGAGGTGTTGTGTTTTCAATGCAATCGGTTGCAGTCTTCGGCAAAAAAGGGGTCAGTCGGCCATCAAGGCCAGCAACTCGGGTCCGTCCACCGTCAGCACCTGGTCCTTGCCAGCGTCGCGCAGGCTCAGGGTGTGGGTCAGGGTGGCAAAGTCCAGCTGCAGGCGGGCCTGGGCATCACCGGCTTGCCAGCACAGGTCCAGCGCGCTGTCGCCACTGGGCAGGCAACGGAAGCTGCCCTGGAAGGCCGGATGCCGATTGCGCAGCTTGATCAGGGCGATCAGCTGCTGCACCACCGGGCGCTGCAGTTCGCGGCGCAGCTCTTCGGGCTGGTAGTGGTGGCGGTTGATGTCGCGGCCGACGCCCGTGCGGGCCAGCAGTTCCATGTCGTTGTGGCCGGCCAGCAGGCCCACGTAGTACACCTGCGGCACGCCCGGCAAGAAGAACTGCACCGCCCGGCTCAGCAGGTAGGCCCGGTCATGGCGGGCCAGGGCGTCGTAGTAGGTGCAGTTGACCTGGTAGAGGTCGAGGTTGGAGGCGGCGGCGCCGGTGGCTTGCCGGCTCTGGCCGCCGCTGTTGATGTGCATGCGCTCCACCAGCTGGTCCAGCTCCTCGGGCGGCACCAGGCCGGGCCGGCCGGCGCGGTCGCTGGCGTCGGCGCCGATGTCGATCACGCCGATGCCGTCGTGGGTGTCCAGCACGGTCAGCGCATTGTTGGGCCGCACCTCGATCCAGTTCTTCAGTGGCGCAGCCGTCTTGAAGGCGATCGCATGCAGCAGCAGTGGCGGCAGGGCAAAGTCATAGACCCAGTCCACCCGCTCGGCAATGTCCACCTGCTGCTGGTAGTAGGCATGGATCTCGACCAGAACCTCGATGCCCAGGGCACGCGCTTCCGCCGCGAACTCGTCGATGAAGGCATAGGTCTCCGGCATCATGAAGCAGCTGTCGCCGGCCTTCTTGATGGCGTAGCCCACGGCGTCCAGCCGCACCATGCGGATGCCGCTTTCGCTCAGGGTCTTGAGGATGCTGCTGAGGTAGGCCTGGCCCTGCGGGTGGCTCACGTCGATGTCCACCTGCTTGGCGGTGAAGGTGGTCCAGAGGATGCGCTTCTCGCCGGTGGCCAGGGTCACGTAGGTGAAGGGCACGCCCGGGCGTGGGCGGTACACCTTGAGCAGGGTCTGCTCGTCCACCCCGCCCGGAAACACCCGGTCCATGGTCAGGAACAGGCCGTCATAGGCCGATCCACTGCCCTTGGCCGAGTAGTCCTTGAACTGCGGCGAGTCCGAGGACATGTGGTTGACGATCACGTCAGCCATCACGTCCAGCTCGGTGGTCAGTTGGGCGATGTCGCCCCAGTCGCCCAGGCGTGGGTCGACCAAGGTGTGGTCGATCGGGTCGAAGCCGGCATCGGCGCCGTCGATCGGAAAGAAGAAGGGCAGCAGGTGCACGCCGCCGAACACGCCTTTCAGCTCGGTGCTCAGCAGGCGCTGCAGATCGGCCACACCGCCGGCAGACAGCCGGTCGACATAGGTGATGAGTTGGACCTGGTTTTTCATGGATGGGCGGGCTCAGGCGGCCGGAGGGGTGGGGGAAGGGGAAGCGGGTGCCGCGCTGCGCGGCACGAAGCACACGGCCACGGCCGCGCACAGCAGCAGGCCGCCGGCCAGTCGGATGACGTTGCCGGGATGGCCGCCCAGCCAGGCGTGGTAGTACAGCGGCAGGGTCAGCATCTGGATGATCATCGGGATGACGATGAACATGTTGAAGATGCCCATGTAGACCCCCGCACGCTCGGGCGGGATGCTGTCGGCCAGCATCACATAAGGGTTGCCCATGATGCTGGCCCAGGCCAGGCCCACGCCGATCATGGGCACGAACAGCCAGAGCTTGTCGGTGATCGAGGGCAGCCAGAGCATGCCCAGGCCGGCCAGCGTCAGGCACACCGCATGCACGGCCTTGGGGCCGAAGCGCCGGGTGTAGGGCACCATCGCAAAGGCGGCGATGAAGGCCACGAAGTTGTAGAAGCCGCCGATCTGGCCGTTCAGCAGGCCTGCATCCCGAAAGCCGGTGGACGCCGGGTCGGAGGTCTGGAACATCGACTGCGCCAGCGCCGGCACGATGTAGATCCAGTAGCAGAGCATGCCGTACCACTGGAACAGCTTCATCCACCACAGCCGGCGCATGGTGACGGGCATGTCGCGGATCGCGGTGGCCACCTCGGCCAGCGTGGCCCGCACGCCGCTCGGCCGGGCCTTCAGCTCGGCCAGCTCCTCGGGCGACAGCGGCAGCTCGGGCGTGGTCTTGACCGACCACCACACCGTGCTGAACGAGAACAGCGCACCGATCAGGAAGGCGACGATCGTGATGTGCGGAATGTTGTTGCCGTTCACCGCATCCTTGTTCATGCCCAGCCAGACCAGGATGCTGGGCGCCAGGTAGGCCAGGGTCTGGGCCAGGCCGGTAAAGGCCGCCTGGCTCAGGAAGCCCGCCGGATGCTGCACCTTCTCCAGCCGGTCGTTGACATAGGCGCGGTAGGGCTCCATGGTCACGTTGTTGGCCGCGTCCAGGATCCACAGCAGGCCGGCGGCAAACCACAGCGTCGGGCTGAAGGGCATGACCAGCAGGCCCAGGCTGCAGATCAGCGCGCCGATCAGGAAGTAGGGCGTGCGCCGGCCCCAGCGGGTCACGGTGCGGTCGCTCATCGCGCCCACCAGTGGTTGCACCAGCAGGCCGGTGATCGGCCCGGCCAGCCACAGCAGCGGCAGGCTGGCCTCATCGGCGCCCAGATATTGGTAGATCGGGCTCATGTTGCTCTGTTGCAGCCCGAAGCTGAACTGGATTCCGAAGAAGCCGAAGTTCATGTTCAGGATCTGCCAGAACGACAGATGGGGTTTGCGCGCAGCCATCAAGGCTCCAATCAAGCAGAGGAATCGGGACAAACGAGGTCGCCATCATCCAGTATTGCAATCGATTGCAAATCAGTGGAAACCCACAAGCTGCGGGCCTGGCATGCGCCGTCGCCACGGATTGATGAGCCGCCGCCGCACTTTTGCACGGGGCAGCTTGCCAGCGCAGCTGGCAGACCCGAAGATGCGTCGGCACCATCACCGGGAGTTTCCATGTCCAATCGATTGTTGCGGGGCGCGCGAACGGCCTCCATCGCCGTGGCGGTCTGCTTTGCCGCCGCCATGCCGCCCGCCGCCACGGCAGCCGACACCCCGGCGCCCGAGCCCGTGGCCCGGGCCCAGCCACTGGACAAGGCCCGTGCGCTGATTGCAGCCAAGCAGTGGCCGGCCTCGCTGGCCGAGCTCCAGCGGCTGGACCTGCGCGGCTCGGCCGATTGGCAGAACCTGATGGGCTATGTCTCGCGAAAATCCAGCCCACCCGATCTGGCCGCGGCCGAGACCCACTACAACGAGGCCCTGCGCCTGGAGCCTGCCCACCGCGGCGCGCTGGAGTACTCGGGTGAGCTCTACCTGATGAAGGGCGACCTGGCCCAGGCCGAGGCCCGCCTGGCCACGCTGTCCCAGGCCTGCAACCGCTGCGAAGAGCAGGCCGACCTGGCCGCCGCCGTGGCCCGCTACAAGGCCAACGGCAACCGCTATCAGCCCTGAAGCCCTTCCGGAGCCGGCCAACACAGGCTGGCCACCAGGGGCGGGCCTTTGCGACGCATCAACAAAGCGCTGGCCAGCGCGGCTGCGGGATGGACAGGCACTGGCAAAGGCGCGATGCTGGGCCGATTGGAGGCCCGCGATGCCCGTGT
>CALRVU010000280.1:0-5279 GCA_943371685.1 Bordetella parapertussis
GGACGGCGCCGTGCTGGTGCTGGACAACGCCAGCGGCGCGGTGCTGGCCTGGGTCGGCTCGGCCGGGCTCCATCCTGAGGCGCGCGAGGTCGACGCCGTGCTGGCCCGCCGTCAACCCGGCTCCACCCTCAAGC
Source organism: Bordetella parapertussis (assembly GCA_943371685.1). GTDB lineage: Bacteria > Pseudomonadota > Gammaproteobacteria > Burkholderiales > Burkholderiaceae_C > Ideonella > Ideonella parapertussis_A. Next base: position 135 of record CALRVU010000280.1, read on the forward strand.
CCTTTGTCTATGAAATGGCGCTGGAGCAGCGCCTGATCACCCCGGCCAGCCTGCTGCTGGACGCACCCGCCCAGTTGTCCGCCGGCGGCGGCCTCTACCTGCCGCAGAACTACGACAAGCAGCATCACGGCTGGGTGCGCGCCCGCACCGCGCTGGCCAGCAGCCTGAACGTGCCGGCCGTGCAAGTGGGCGCCATGCTCGGGCCCGATCCGCTGTTTGCCCGCCTCAATGCCCTGGGCCTGGCACTGCGACACAGCGGCGGCCACCACGGCCATGCCCTGGCCCTGGGCAGTGCGGAGGTGACCTTGGCCGACCTGAGCAATGCCTACCGGGCGCTGGCCAATCAGGGCCGCTGGTCGCCCTGGCGCCTGCTGCCCGGCCCGGCCGCCCCGTCGCGCCCGGTGGCCGATCCGGCCGCGGTGTTCCAGATCAGCCAGATCCTGTCGGACAACACCGCCCGGGCGCCCACCTTCGGCCTGGACAGCCCCTTGGTGACGCGCGGCTTTGCAGCCGTCAAGACCGGCACCAGCAAGGACCTGCGCGACAACTGGTGCATCGGCTACACCGACCGCTACACCGTCGGCGTGTGGGTCGGCAATGCCGACGGCAGCCCCATGCGCCAGGTCAGCGGCAGCACCGGCGCCGCGCCCATCTGGCGCAGCCTGGTGAGCCAGCTGCATGAAGCCAGCCCGTCGCGCTCGCCGCCGGTGCCGGCCGGCGTGGTCAGCGCGGTGGTGCAGCGAGCCGGCGAGGCGCCCTTGCAAGAGTGGTTCATCGCCGGCACCGAGCCGCCACCGGGCGTGTCACCGGCCGCCAATGACCAGGTCGCGGCTGGAGCGGCGGGCGCGGCGGGTTCGGCTTTCGGCATCCGCAGCCCGCTGGACGGCAGCCTGTTCGCGCTGGACCCCGACATCCCCGGCCCGCTGCAGCGCATCGTCTTCTCGGGCGCGCCGGGCGACTGGTACCTCGATGGTCGGCTGATCGGCCGCACCACGGCCGCCCGGCCCACGCTGGACTGGGCCCCTTGGCCTGGCCGACACCGCCTGAGCCTGCGCCGCCAGGGCGTCGAGCTGCAGGCCATTGCCTTCGAGGTGCGCGGCGCCACGCTGCGGCCCGGCCGCGCCCGCGCCGCACCGGCACAATATTCGGCAATTGAACAGGGAGCAACAACGCGATGAATGATGCAGCAATGGGCCGGGCCAGGTGGCCGGTGGCGATGAAGGCAGCCACCTGGGCTGCGGCAGCCGGCCTGGCCTGGACGCTGGCGCTGCCCGCCGTGGCGCAGAACACACCGGCCGCACCCGCGGCCAAGACCAAGCCGGCCAGCCCGGCACGCCCGGGGGCCAAGGCCGCCTTGCCCGGTGTGACGCTGGAGAAGGCGCCTGCCTGGGTGCAGCCGCTGACGGTGGACGAGGCCTTGAGCGCCAGCCTGCCGGCCGCGCCGCTGCAAGTGCTGCTGGTCGACCGGCAGACCCGGCTGGAGCCCAAGGGCACGGTGCGTTTCATCCACGCGGTGCGCAAGGTGGGCGACACGGCCGGCCTGCAGCGCGGCGCGCAGATCGAGCTGGAGTTCGACCCCGCCTATCAGCGTCTGGCCCTGCATCAACTGCTGGTCTGGCGCGGTACGCAGCGCATCGACAAGCTCGACCTCAAGCGCGTGACCCTGCTGCACCGAGAGAAGCAGCTGGAGCGGCAGATGGTCGATGGCCGGATGACGGCCTCCATCGTGCTGGACGACCTGCGGGTGGGCGACCGGATCGAGTGGGCGGCCTCGCTGATCGGCGACAACCCGGTGTTCGGCGGCCGCTTCGTCGACACCGAGTGGACTCGCTCCGAGCTGGGCCCGACCGGGCAGATGTCCTTGCGCCTGCTCGCCGCACCTGAGCGCAACATTCGCCACCGCGTGGGTGACCCCGCGGTGGAGGTGAGCAGCCAGGTCCGCGAGGGCTGGCGCGAGACCCTGTTCCGGCGCAAAGGCGCTTCGCAGTTCCACTTCGATCCGCAACTGCCGGCCCAGCTGTATCTGCAAGACCAGATCGACCTGAGCGAGTTCGCTGACTGGGCCGAAGTGGCCGCCTGGGCCGAGCAGCTGTTTGCCAAGGCCATGGTGCGCACGCCCGAGGTGGATGCGGTGATCGAAGGCATCCGCCGCCAGGCCAGCACGCCGGCCGAGCAGGTGCGGCTGGCGCTGGACTTCGTGCAGCGTGACGTGCGCTATTTCGGCACCGAGATCGGCGCCAACTCGCACCAGCCCGCCACGGCCGAGCAGGTGCTGCGCCAGCGCTTTGGCGACTGCAAGGACAAGTCGGCCCTGCTGGCCACCTTGCTGGGCGGCCTGGGCGTGCAGGCCACGCCGGCGCTGGTCTCCAACTACTACCACCAGCATGCCGCCAGCCGCTTGCCCAGCCCGCTGGCCTTTGACCATGCGATCGCCGCCGTTCAGCTGGACGGCAAGACCCTGTGGCTGGACGGCACCCGGTCGCAGCAGACCGGTGCGGCCACCGAGCGCCAGTCAGTGGGCCTGGGCCGTGGCCTGCTGGCCCGCGCCGGCACGGCCGAGCTGGCCACGCTGCCGGCGCCGCAGCAGGCGCTGCGCAGCGTCACGGTGGACACCTTCGACTTTCCCAAGCTGGCCGAAGAGGGCACGCTCACCTCGGTGACCACCTACCACGGCGACATGGCCGAGTGGGTGCGCGATGCCAAGGCCAATCTGTCGGCCGCCGACTTTGAAAAGGCCGTGATCGGCGATCTTTTGCGGGTCTATCCCAGCCTGGTGCAGAACGGTCCGCCCGAGCTGATGGAGTTGGCTGACCGCAACGCCTTGAACGTCACCCTGCGGTTCCGCACCGGGGCCTTCTGGCGCTTTCCGGAGCAGCGCTCGCTGGTGGGCGACTTTGCGCTGATGAGCCTGGTCATGCCCTTGCGCTTGCCGGACCAGAATCCGCGCACCCAGCCGCTGCGCATGAGCCTGCCCGGCATCTACCGCCACAGCGTGCGCTACCAGTTTGGCGAAGAGGTGTTCGCGCAGGCCAGCAACAGCCGCTTTGACGAGGTCAACAAGCAGTTCGAGCTGCACATGCGCTACGAGGGCCTGCCCCGAGAGCAGCGCATCGAGGGCGAGCTGATCCAGGTGGGTGAGGTGCTGGAGGCGGCCGACTGGACCCGCCACCGCGACGCGCTGAACAAGATCTGGCCGCGCCTGGGCAACTCCTTGAGCGTGCCGGCCGTGTCGCCCGCGCAGGCAGACAAGGTGCGCGCCGAGCAGAACGCGCTGGTCGAGTCCGGGCGCAGCGGCAAGCTGGGCCTGGTCACCCGCGACCAGTTCCAGGCCCGCCTGCGGCTGGTGGCGCTGGAGCAGCAACTGGCGGCTGGCCGCCTGTCGCCCAAGCTGCGGGCTGAAGCCTTGCTGGCCCAGGGCGTGCAGCTCGACCATCTGGGCCGCCGCACCGAGGCCCTGGCCGCCATGAAGCAGGCTCTGGCGCTGGACGCCGAGAACGCCGGCGTGCACGCGGCCCTGGCCGTCAATGCGCTGATGCGCCAGCAAGATGCCGAGGCCGTGAGCCATGCCGAGCAGGCCCTGAAGTTGGCGCCCTCGGATGTCGCGCCGCGCTACACCCGGGCCTGGGCCCGCTACTTTGCCGGCGATTGGGCGGCCTCGCGCGATGAGCTCAAGTCGGTGCTGGAGGCACGGGCCGAGGTGGACCGCAGCTATGGCGCGATCTGGCTCTATCTGGCCAGCCGCCGCCTGGGCGAAGACGGCCTGGGCGCGATTGCCAAACTGCAGCCCGCCGCCAGCCGGCCCGACTGGCCCTATCCGGTGCTGCAGCTGATGCAGGGCCAGCAGAGCTTTGAGGCCGCGCTGGCCGCCAGCCGTGACGCGGGCCAGCCCGACCGGGGCCGCGAATGCGAGCTGTACTTCTATGCCGCGCAGAAGGCCCTGCTCGATGGCGACAAGGCCCAGGCCCGCCGCTACCTGGAAAAGAGCCTGGCCACCGGCGTGGTCGAGTTCAACGAATACGCCATGGCCCAGCGCGAGCTGCAGAAGCTCAACCGCTGAAGCGGGCGACCTACTTGACCCAGGTGTTGAGCTGGATGATGGGCAGCAGCACGGCCAGCACGATCAGCATCACGACCATGCCCATCACCACGATGAGCAGGGGCTCGAGGATGGTGGCCACCGCCATGGCCCGGCGCTGCACCTCGCCGGCCAGTTGCTTGGCGGCGCGGTCGAGCATGCGCGGCAGCTGGCCGGTCTGCTCGCCCAGCCGGGCGAACATGGCCAGGAGGCCCGGGAAGCGCTTCTTGCCGGCCATGGCCGAGGCCAGCGGCGCGCCCTCGCGCACCTGCACCAGCGCGTCCATCGCGTCGGCGCGCATGGCCCGGTTGCCCAGGGTTTCGGCCGCCGCCTGCAGGGCCTTGAGGATGGGCACGCCAGCGCCGGCCAGCATGGCCAGGGTGCCGGCAAAGCGGGCGGCGTTGTAGCCGCGGGCCAGCCGGCCGATCAGCGGCAGCTGCAGCATCGCGGCGTCAAAGCGCAGGCGGAAGGCCTCTTTGCGCAGGGCGCTGGACAGGCCGATGCCGCCAGCCACCAGCAAGAGCAGCATGTACAGGCCGTAGTTGCGGACAAAGGCGCTGATGGCCAGCATGGCCACGGTCAGTCCGGGCAGGGCCCGCTTGCCATTGGTGAACACCGAGGCCACCTGCGGCACCACATAGGTCACCAGAAAGGTCACGATGACCACTGCGATCAGCGACACGATGGCCGGGTAAAGCATGGCGCCGATCAGCTTGGCGGTCAGCGCCTGGCGTTCTTCCAGGTCGTCAGCCAGCCGCTCCAGCACGCCACCCAGCGCGCCGCTCTGCTCGCCGGCGGCCACCACGGCGCGGTAGACCTCATCAAACTCGCGCGGGGCCGAGGCCAGCGCGCGGGCAAACGGGCTGCCGGCGTTCACTTCGCTCTTCAGGTGGGCGATCAGTTCGCGCTGGCGCGGGTCCTCGGCTTCGTCGGCCAAGGCGGTCAAGGCCCGCTCCAGCGGCAGGCCTGAGCCGACCAGGCCGGCCAGCTGGCGGGTCCATACCGTCAGGCCGCTGGCGCTGAAGGCCTTGCGGCCGAACTTGCTCTGGCTCGCCCCGGTGCCGGCCTCG
>CALRVU010000281.1:0-5253 GCA_943371685.1 Bordetella parapertussis
GGGCGTGGTCCAGGGCAAGCGCATGGGCCTGAGCACCGGCGCCCTGCTGGTGCTGGCCCAGCACCATGAATATGCCGACGGCACCGGCTTCCCCAAGGGCGCCCGGCTCGAGGCCATGGCCGGCGCGGCACGCATCGTCTCCATGGTCAATCTCTATGACAACCTGTGCAATGCGGCCGTGCCCTCGCGCTCGCTGACACCGCACGAGGCGCTGTCACGCATGTTCGCGCAGTCGCGCAGCAAGTTCGATGCGACCATCCTGAGCGGCTTCATCCGCCTGATGGGCATCTACCCGCCCGGTTCCGTGGTGCAGCTGTCGGATGAGCGCTATGCCATGGTCATGTCGGTCAATGCCGCGCGGCCGCTCAAGCCCCGGGTGCTGGTGTTCGACAGCCGCGTGCCCTCGGCACGGGCCCTGCACCTCGACCTGGAGCAGACCCCGGAGCTGGGCATCCGCCGCAGCCTGCGCGCCGAGCAGCTGCCCGCGCGCGCCGCCGAGTACCTGGCGCCTCGCCAGCGGGTGGCCTATTTCTTCGACAACGAGCCGGTCCATGCCGAGGCGGCTGAAGCGGTGAGTTCATGACACCGATCGACGCCGGCCTGCTCGGTGCAGACCAGTGGCTGGCCGGACTGGACACACCGGCCTGGCTGGTGGAGCCCGGCGGCGCCACGGTGGTGCTGGGCAACGCTGCAGCGGCCGACTGTCTGGGGCTGCCTGCGCAGGACCTGGTCGGCCGGCCCGCGCAGAGCCTGCTGCCCGGCCTGGAGGATGAGGCCTTCTGGGCCGAGGTGCGGCTGGGCCATGCCGGGCAACTGGTGTCGGACATCCGCATGCCGAGAGCCGGCGCCGCGGACCAGCACTATCAGCGCCGCATCGTGCCGCTGGGCGCGCCGGCGGGTGCCTACCTGGTGACCTTGACCGACCGCACGGCAGCGCAAGTCGCCGAGCAGGAACGCGAGGCCCTGCTGTCCGAGCTGCGGGCCACCCTGGAAGCCGCCGCCGACGGCATTCTGGTGACCGACACGCGTGGCGTGATCTCGGCCTTCAATCGCCGGTTTGCCTCTTTGTGGAGCTTGCCCGAAGCGGCGCTGGCCGAGCGCAATGACGCCGCCGTGCTGGGCTGGATGCAGCAATCCGTGGCCGATGGCCCGGCCTACCAGGCGAGGCTGGACGACATCCAGGCCCAGCTGCTGCTGTGCGCCACCGACACCCTGACGCTGCGCGATGGCAGCGTGCTGCAGCGCCACACCGAGCCCCAATGGAGTGCCGGTCGGCCGATCGGCCGGGTCTATTCCTTCCGCCAGGTGCAGCGCGGCCGGGCCATGCCCGAGGCCGGCGCCGGTTTGCGCGGTGTTGACGAGCGTTTGAGTTGGCCGGACCGGCCTGGCTTTCTGCACCATCTCGACCAGGCCGTGGCGCAAGCCCAGGATGAGGGCTGCCCGTTGTCGGTGCTCTGCGTCGAATTTGACCGGCAAGCCTTGTTTGGCCTGGACGGCGAGGGCCAGGCCCGCGCCATGAGCGAGCTGGCCGAAGGCTTGCAAGCCCAGGTGCGCGAGTCGCATGTGCTGGCACGCCTGGGGGCTGGCCGCTTTGGCCTGCTGCTGCGTCAGTCGGGCGAGGTCGGTGCCGAACAACTGGCCCGCCGCCTGGTGGCCAGCGCCGTGACTGGCCAGCGTGGCCTGCTGGCCACCACGGGCTTGAAGCTGCATGTGGGCGTGGCGGTGCATCCGCAAGCCGGCGTGTGTGCCGACGATCTGCTGCGCCATGCCGAGCAGGCGCTGGAGGCCGCCCGCCTGCAGCCGCGTGCGCACTGGCATGTGCATCAGCTGGTGCGCCAACCGCAGCCTGAGAGCCGGCGCCAGCAGCGACTCGAGCGTGCAGTGCGCGAAGGCCTGGTCAGTCCCTCGTTCCGGATTCACTTCCAACCTCGGGTCGATGCGCGGACCGGCGCAGTCCAGTCGGTCGAGGCGCTGCTGCGCTGGCATGACCCGGAAGACGGCTTGCTGCTGCCGGCGCAGTTTCTGGGACTGGCCGAGCGCGCTGGCGTGATGGGGGGGCTGGATGACTGGGCGCTGGAGCACGCACTGCGTCAAGCAGGCCGCTGGGCCCAACGGCATCGCATGCCGGCGCTCACCGTCAATGTGAGTGGCAGCACCTTGTGCCAACCGGCGTATGCCCGGCGGGTGGCGGCCTTGCTGCAAGCCAGCGGCTGGCCAGCGCGCCAGCTGGAGTTGGACCTCACCGAACTGGCGCTGCAACGAGACCCCGATGCCGCGCTGTGGAACCTGCAGGCCTTGCAGCGGCTGGGCGTGCGCCTGGTGCTGGAGCATTGGGGGCAGGGCGACTGTGCGGTGGGCTTGCTGCGGCGTTTTCCGCTGTCCGCCGTCAAGCTCGACCGCAGCCTGGTGCGCGCCACGCCGCGCCAGGGGCCGGAGGGCGAACAAGCGCGCGGCTTGATGCGCAGTCTGGTCAGCCTGGCCCACGCCCACCAGATGGAGGCCTTGGCCACCGGGGTGGAGAACGAAAGCCAGCGCGACTTTGTCCAGTCGCTGGGTTGCAGTGGCTGGCAGGGGCTGCTGGCCTGGCCGGCACTGGACGCCCGCGCGGTGGAGCGCAGTGTCTTGCAGCGAGTGTTCGAGGCTGAGCCCGCGCCCGCCATGCCGCGCGTGGCCAACGGTTGAGTCCGCACGGCACAATCACCGTTCTGGCCGGCAACCTGCCGCGCCGCCCAGGGAGCCCGTGCGATGTACAAGTTCAAGAGCCAATCCGCCGCCGATGTGATCATGCTCAGCCCGACCGGTGACCGGGTGCTGGGCCTGCTTGGCCGGCCCGTCGCGGCCCGGGGCATCATCGAGGTGGCCGACATGCCGGCCGTGATCGATACCTTGATGGCGGCGATCGCCGCCGATGAGGCGCTGCGTCAGGCCCGGGCAGCCGGCGTCGAGTCGACTGAACCCACGGGATCCGCCGACGACGCTGAAGCGGCCGCACCGCTGGATGCCATCTCCTTGCGCCAGCGCGCCTGGCCGCTGGTCGAGATGATGCGGCGCAGCCTGCCCGAGGGCCATCCGGTGGTCTGGGGCGTTTGAGAGGGCGGCCCATGACCATGACGCAAGCCACCCGCGTGATCGCCGTGCGCCACGGCGAAACGGCCTGGAACGTCGACACCCGGCTGCAAGGCCAGCTCGACATCGCCCTCAATGACCGCGGCCGCGAGCAGGCCCGCCGCGCCGGCCTGGCCTTGCTGCACGACCGGCCCGATGTGATCTACAGCAGCGACCTGCAGCGCGCCCACCACACCGCCTTGGCCGTGGCCGAGGCGACCGGCCAGACGGTGCTCACCGACCCCGGCCTGCGCGAGCGTCATTTTGGCCATTGGCAGGGCCATACCTATGCCGAGGTCGAGCAGAAGTGGCCGGCCGAGAGCGCCCGCTGGCGCGTGCGCGAGCCCGCCTTCGGGCCGGAAGGCGGCGAGACCCTGCAGGGCTTCTTCGACCGCTGCGTGGCCACGGCCAGCCGGCTGGCAGCGCTGCATCCGGGTCAGACCGTGCTGATGGTGGCCCATGGCGGCGTGCTCGATTGCCTGTACCGCGCGGCCTCGCACATGGCGCTGGATGCGCCGCGCACCTGGGAGCTGCCCAACACCGGCATCAACCGCCTGATCTGGACCGGCGAGAACTTCAGCCTGGTGGGCTGGGCCGATGTGCAGCACCTGGACGACGAGGCCCGCGATGAGTCGGCCGATCGCGTCGGCCACGCGGCCTGAGTTGCCGGGCAGGGCGGCCTGACCGGGGCAAGTCCCGAGCTGCCGAGGGCGCGAGCGCGGCGATGATCGCTGCCCATGACGTCTGCGCAAATCATCGTTCTGGTCACCCCGGTCTTTCTGCTTCTGCTGGCGCTGGAGACCTGGCTGGCGCGGCGCCGGCAGCAGGCCGTGATCCGCCTCAATGACGCCCTGGCCAGCGTGGGCCTGGGCATGCTCAGCCAGTTGGCCGGCCTGTTCACGGCGCTGTTCGCCATCGGTCTCTACACCTGGGTGCATGAGCATGCGGCCCTCACCGTCTGGCCGGTGTCTTCGGTCGGGGCCTGGTTGCTGGCGCTCGTGCTCTATGACTTCTGCTACTACTGGCTGCACCGCGCCGGCCACACCGTGGCCTTCTTCTGGGCAGCCCATGTGGTGCACCACCAGAGCGAGGACTACAACCTGTCCACCGCGCTGCGCCAGACGGCCACCGGCTGGCTCGGCAGCTGGATCTTCTACCTGCCCATGGCGGTGCTGGGCGTGCCGCCGCTGATGTTTGCGGTGGTGGGCCTGATCGATCTGCTGTACCAGTTCTGGGTCCACACCCGGCTGGTCGGCCGACTGGGCTGGTTCGACCGCTGGTTCTGCTCGCCCAGCAATCACCGCGTGCACCATGCCGTCAATGACCGCTATCTGGACCGCAATTACGGCGGCATCCTGATGGTCTGGGACCGGCTGTTCGGCAGCTTCATCGAAGAGGACGATCTGGAGCCCATCGTCTACGGCACGCGCAAACCGCTGCGCAGCTGGAACCCGCTTTGGGCCAATCTGGAGGTCTATGCGGCGCTGGCCTTTGACAGCTGGCACACCCGGCGCTGGTCGGACAAGCTGCGCGTGTGGTTCAAGCCGCCGGGCTGGCGGCCGGCCGATGTGGCGGCGCGGTTCCCGGCCGCCGTGTTTGACCTGCAGCGCGCCACCTTTGACCCGCCGGTCAGCGGCCGGGCTCAGGCCGGCAGTGCGGCCCTGTTCCTGCTGGCACTGGGCCTGACCAGCGTGCTGCTCTGGAGCGCGCACCAGCAGCCGCTGGCGCTGCTGGCAGCGGGCGCGGCCCTGGTGCTGGGCTTGCTGGCGCTGGCCGGGCGCTGCCTGCGCTGAACTGCCTGCGCAGAACCGCCTGCGGCTCAGCCTGAGCGTTCAATGCAGGCGGATCGCCACGATCCCGGCCACGATCACGCCGGTGCCCAGCGCCTTCTGCCAGCCGAAATGCTCACGCAGCACCACCGTGCTGATCAGGGCGGCGAACAGCACCGAGCTTTCGCGCAGCGCGGCCACCACCGCCACCGGCGCCCGGGTCATGGCCCACAGCGCAATGCCGTAGCTGCCCAGCGAGGCGATCATGCCCAGTGATGCCAGCGGCCAGCGGCGGCGGCAGTGCGCGGCGACGGCGGGCCAGTCTGCCCGGCGCTGCCACAGCACCAGCGCCAGGTAGGGCAGGCCGTCGATCAGGAAC
>CALRVU010000282.1:0-5236 GCA_943371685.1 Bordetella parapertussis
GGGTGATCGAGGCGGCCCTGGGCCATCTGCCGGCCGGTCTGCAGGTGGATCTGCCCGGGGCGGCGCCGGCCTGGGTGGCGCAGTATTCGCGCTTCGGGCCGGTGGTCTTTCGCTTTGGCCAGCCGGCGCTGGCCTTGCGGGTGGATGCGGCTGCGCTGGCCTTGCGCTGCATGGGGGCGGATGCGCGCGCCCACGCCAGCGCCTGCCGCGACTGCGAGGCCGCATTGTCCGAGTTGAGCAGCCGCAGCGTGGCCCAGCGGGTCGCGGCCTTGTTGGCGGCGGTGCCCGACGGGCGCTATCCGCAGTTGGCCGAGGTGGCCGAACGCTGCGGCCTGGCGCCTCGCACCCTGATGCGCCGCCTGAGCGCGGAGCACACCTCGTTTCAAGGACTGCTGGATGCGAGCCGGCGCAACCAGGCGCTTTGGCTGCTTCAGCACACCGGCTTGAGTGTCGAGGAAATCGCGGCCCGCCTGGGCTATGTGGACACCTCCAACTTCAGCCGCACGGTGCGCCGCTGGTTTGGATCGCCACCCCGGGCCCTGCGGCAGGCGGCCGAGGCTGTTTTGTCGCCCGCCGGCACAGCCCTTACAATCACCGGATCAACGAATCAGAACCGGGAAAGGCAGCACGGGTTATGACACCGCGAACTCACACCTTCACTGTTGAAGCCTCTTAGGCCGCGCGCACCCCGACCACGTCTTTCTCTGTGTCTTCAAGCGCGACCTGTGTGTCGCGCTTTTTTGTTTTGGAGTTCCGAATGATCACGATCACCCTGCCGGACGGCGCCCAGCGTGAATACCCCGGTCCGGTCACTGTCGCCGACGTGGCGGCCTCGATCGGCGCCGGCTTGGCCAAGGCGGCCCTCGGCGGCCGCGTGGGCCGTGGTGACGCCGCCCGCGTGGTCGACACCAGCTTTCTCATCGAAGCCGACGAAGCCCTGGCCATCGTCACCGAGAAAGATGCCGACGGCCTGGAACTGATCCGCCACTCCACCGCCCACTTGCTGGCTTATGCGGTCAAGAGCCTGTTCCCCGAGGCTCAGGTCACCATCGGTCCGGTGATCGAAAACGGCTTCTATTACGACTTTGCCTACAAGCGCCCCTTCACGCCGGACGACCTGGCCGCCATCGAGAAGAAGATGGGCGAGCTGGCCAAGAAGGACGAGAAGGTGGAGCGCCGCGTGCTGCCGCGCGACGAAGCCGTGGCCTATTTCAAGGGCCTGGGTGAACACTACAAGGCCGAGATCATCGCCAGCATCCCGGCCGATCAGGACGTGTCGCTGTACCGCGAAGGCGCTTTTGAAGACCTGTGCCGCGGCCCGCACGTGCCCAGCACCGGCAAGCTCAAGCACTTCAAGCTGATGAAGGTGGCCGGCGCCTACTGGCGCGGCGATCACCGCAACGAGATGCTGCAGCGGGTCTATGGCACGGCCTGGCCCACCAAGGAGGCGCTGCAGCAGTACCTGACCATGCTGGAGGAGGCCGAGAAGCGCGACCACCGCAAGCTGGGCAAGGAACTGGACCTGTTCCACATGGACGAGCACAGCCCGGGCACGGTGTTCTGGCATCCCAAGGGCTGGACGGTGTGGCAGCAGGTCGAGCAGTACATGCGCCAGGTCTACCGCGACAACGGCTACCAGGAGGTGAAGGGCCCGCAGATCCTGGATCAAGGCCTCTGGGAGAAGACCGGCCACTGGGGCAAGTACCGCGAGAACATGTTCGTCACCGAGAGCGAGAAGCGCGACTACGCGCTCAAGCCGATGAACTGCCCCGGCCACATCCTGATCTTCAAGCAGGGCATCAAGAGTTACCGCGACCTGCCGCTGCGCTATGGCGAGTTCGGCCAGTGCCACCGCAATGAGCCCACCGGCGGCCTGCACGGCATCATGCGGGTGCGTGCCTTCACGCAGGACGACGGCCACATCTTCTGCACCGAGGATCAGGTGCAGGCCGAGGTCAAGGCCTTCACCGCCTTGCTGCAGCAGGTCTACAAGGACTTCGGCTTCAGCGACATCATCTACAAGCTATCGACCCGGCCTGAGCAGCGCATCGGCTCGGAAGAAAGCTGGGACCGTGCCGAGGCGGCTCTGGCCGAAGGTCTGCGGGCCTCAGGCTGCGACTTCGAGTACCTGCCGGGCGAGGGCGCTTTCTACGGCCCGAAGATCGAATACACGCTGAAAGACGCCCTGGGGCGGCCCTGGCAGTGCGGCACGATCCAGATTGATCCCAACCTGCCTGAGCGCCTGGACGCCGAGTTCGTGGGTGAGGACGGCAATCGCCATCGCCCCTTGATGCTGCACCGTGCCATCGTCGGCAGCCTGGAGCGTTTCATCGGAATCCTGATCGAACAACACGCCGGTGCCCTGCCTGCCTGGCTGGCGCCGGTGCAGGTGGTGGTGTCCTCGATCACCGATGCCCAGGCCGACTATGTGCAGGATGTGGTGAAAACTCTGCAAAAACAAGGGGTTAGGGCAGAGGCGGATTTGCGCAACGAGAAAATCACGTATAAAATACGAGAGCATTCATTGCAAAAGGTCCCTTTCATTCTTGTCGTAGGCGACAAGGAGAAGGCAAGCGGGGCCGTCGCGGTGCGCGCCCGAGGCAACCTCGATCTGGGCGTGATGTCCCTTGCAGACTTCCAATCGAAGCTCGCAGCAGACATCGCTTCCAAGGTCTGACCGGTTGTGGCGGGGTTCGCGCACCGATTCATTTTTGTCGGGCCTTTCTCGCTTGCCGGGGCCTGTTTGAGGGGTTTGAACCATCGCTACCTTTGCTGACCGTCGGACGCCGAATGTTGAGCGCAAGCATCGACTGAACCGCGAGATCACTGCTTTGAGTGTGCGCCTGAACGGCGTCGAGAACGAGCCTTTGGGCATCGTCAGCATTCAAGACGCCTTGCGCATGTCCGCAGAAGCCGACGTCGACCTGGTTGAAATTGCTGCGCAAGCTGATCCGCCGGTCTGCCGGTTGATGGACTACGGCAAGTTCAAGTACCAGGAGCAAAAGCGCGCCGCTGAAGCCAAGTCCAAGCAGAAGGTCATCGAGGTCAAGGAAATCAAGTTCCGGCCGGGCACCGACGATGGCGACTACGCCATCAAGATGCGCAACCTGCGTCGCTTCATCGCTGAAGACGGCGACAAGGGCAAGGTCACGCTGCGTTTCCGGGGTCGCGAGATCACGCACATGGACATCGGCATGCGCTTGCTCGAGAAGATCCGTGACGAGTTGTCGGACGTTGCCTTGGTCGAGCACATGCCCAAACTGGAAGGTCGCCAGATGATCATGGTTCTGGCCCCGAAGAAGAAGTCCTGAACCAGTCCGGTTCGTTTGAAGTTTCGAGGATTCACGCCCTGGTTTGCTCAATCAGGGTGTTGAAGAAAAGCCACTGCAGGCCATCAAGTGCACCGCGACCGCGGGGCCGCCCAGCAGGGGTCATTTAAAAGGAGCATGCAATGCCCAAAATGAAAACCAAGAGCAGCGCCAAGAAGCGCTTCCGCGTCCGTCCGGGCGGTACCGTCAAGCGCGGTCAAGCCTTCAAGCGTCACATCCTGACCAAGAAGACGACCAAGAACAAGCGTCACCTGCGTGGTGCAGTGAATGTGCATGAGACCAACATGGGTCACATGGCACAAATGCTGCCGTTCGCTGGCCTGTAAACCACCAAGACTGAAGGAGAACTCACATGCCTCGCGTCAAACGTGGTGTAACCGCCCGCGCACGTCACAAGAAGATCCTGGCTCTGGCCAAGGGCTATCGCGGCCGCCGCAAGAATGTCTTCCGCATTGCCAAGCAGGCAGTGATGAAGGCAGGCCAATATGCCTACCGTGACCGCCGCGCCAAGAAGCGCGTCTTCCGTCAACTGTGGATCGCCCGTATCAATGCTGGCGCCCGCAGTCTGGGTCTGACCTACAGCCGCTTCATGGCTGGCCTGAAGCAAGCCTCGATCGACATCGACCGCAAGGTCCTGTCGGACATGGCCATCAACGATCCGGCAGCTTTTGCCAGCATCGTCGACAAGGTGAAGGCCCAGCTCGCTTGATTTCCTTGAAGGTCTGAGTCGGCCTGGCAACAGGCGGGCTCGGTCCGATCAGGCTCTCGAAGGCCGTCACCCTGGGGTGCGGCCTTTTTTATTTTTCCCCTCCGATCACATGAACGATCTCGATCACCTGGTGGGTGCCGCGCGGGCTGACTTTGACGCCGCTGCCACGCCCGCCGAGTTGGAAAACGCCAAGGCCCGCTATCTGGGCAAATCGGGGCAGGTGACTGACCTGCTCAAGGGCATGGCCGCGCTCACGCCCGAAGAGAAGAAGACCCGTGGCGCCGAGATCAATCAGACCAAGCAGCGCGTCGAAGCGCTGCTGACCGAGCGTCGCCAGGCCCTGGCCGACGCCGAGCTGCAAGCCCAGCTCAAGGCCGAGGCGCTGGACGTCAGCCTGCCCGGCCGCCATCGTGGCACCGGCGGCCTGCACCCCGTCTCACGCACGCTCGAGCGCATCGAAGGCATCTTCGGATCGATGGGTTTTGACGTGGCCGAAGGCCCCGAAATCGAAGAAGACTGGTTCAACTTCACGGCGCTCAACACGCCGGCGGACCACCCGGCGCGCTCGATGCACGACACCTTCTATGTCGACACCGTGGCCCCCGATGGTGGCGGCCAGCTGCTGCGCACCCACACCAGCCCGATGCAGGTGCGCTATGCCGTCCAGCATGTGAAGAAGCATGCCGAGCAGATCGCTGCCGATCTGCCCATGCCCGAGATCCGCGTGATTGCGCCTGGTCGCACTTACCGGGTCGACAGCGATGCCACTCACTCGCCGATGTTTCACCAGTGCGAAGGCCTGTGGATCGGCGAGAACGTGAGCTTCAAGGACCTGAAGTCGGTGTTCACCGATTTCTTCCGCAACTTCTTCGAGACCGATGCGCTGACCATCCGGTTCCGGCCCTCGTTCTTTCCGTTCACCGAGCCCTCGGCCGAGGTGGACATCGCCTTCGGCTCCGGCCCGCTCAAGGGGCGCTGGCTGGAGGTGGCCGGCTCCGGCCAGGTGCATCCGAACGTGGTGCGCAATTTCGGTCTGGATCCAGAGCGTTACATCGGCTTTGCCTTTGGCATGGGCCCGGACCGCCTGACCATGTTGCGCTACGGCGTGAACGATCTGCGTCTGTTCTTTGACGGCGATCTGCGGTTTTTGAGCCAGTTCAAATAAGGCGGCGGCGCACAGCCGCGACTGAAAAGCTAC
>CALRVU010000283.1:0-5209 GCA_943371685.1 Bordetella parapertussis
GGTCGGATCCAGGGCTTCGAGCAAGGGGAGTTCACCCACGCTGCGGTGGCGGCCTATGTGGCCAGCGGCATGGCCGATGTGGGCTTCGGCCTGGAGGCTTCGGCCCGCCAGTTCCGGCTCGACTTCACCCCGCTAGCCCACGAGCGCTACTTTCTGCTCTGCCACCACGACGCGCTGGAACAGCCGGCCCTGCAGGCCGTGCTGCGCACCCTGCGCGACCCGGCCTATGGGCAGGCCGTCAACGCCCTGCCCGGCTATGACGCCCGCCATGCCGGCCGGGTGCTGCCCTTCAACCAAGCCTTTGCCTGACCCCACCCATGGAGCAAGTCGACTGCATCGTGATCGGGGCCGGCGTGGTGGGCCTGGCTTGCGCCCGGGCCCTGGCCCGCGCGGGCCGGGAGGTGATCGTGCTGGAGGCCGAAGCCGCCTTCGGCACGGCCAACAGCGCCCGCAACAGCGAGGTCATCCACGCTGGCCTGTACTACCCCACCGGATCCTTGCGCGCCTCGCTCTGCGTGCGCGGCAAGCAGCTGCTCTACGCATTCTGCGAACGCTATCAGGTGGCGCACCAGCGCTGCGGCAAGCTGCTGGTGGCCTGCGATGAAGCTGAAGTGGCCCGCCTGGCCGCCGTGGATGCCCAGGCCCGGGCCAATGGCGTCACCGACCTGCGGTTGCTGAGCCGCGCCCAGGCCCTGGCGCTGGAGCCCGCGCTGGATTGCCGGGCCGCCCTGCTGTCGCCGTCCACCGGCATCGTCGACAGCCACGGCCTGATGCTGGCCCTGCTGGGCGATGCCGAGGCCCATGGCGCCATGCTGGCGCTGTGTTCGCCGGTGCAGTCGGGCACCGTCACGGCCGAGGGCATCGAGCTGCAGATCGGCGGCGACACGGCCAGCCGCCTGCGCGCCCGCACCGTCATCAACGCGGCCGGGCTGCAGGCCTGCCAGGTGGCAGCCGGCATGGCCGGCTTTCCGGCGGCACGGGTGCCCACGCCGCACTATGCCCAGGGCGCCTATTTCAGCCTGAGCGTCAAGGCGCCGTTCTCGCGCCTGATCTACCCGGTGCCGGGCGAGAGCAGCCACCTGGGCGTGCACCTGACGCTGGACCTCGGCGGCCAGGCCCGTTTCGGGCCCAGCTTCCGTTGGGTCGATGCGGTGGACTACCGGGTCGACCCCGCCGACGGCGCCGGCTTTGCCGAGGCCGTGCGCCGCTACTGGCCCGGCCTGCCCGACGATGCGCTGCAACCCGGCTATGCCGGCGTGCGGCCCAAGATCAGCGGCCCGGGCCAGCCGGCCGCCGACTTCCGCATCGACGGACCGACCGAGCACGGCGTGGCCGGGCTGGTGCAGCTCTATGGCATCGAGTCACCGGGGCTCACGGCCGCGCTGGCCATTGCGGAGCGGGTGCAAGGCCTGGTTTGAGGCCGGACTGTCGCGGCGCTGACATGGCCGCTGGTCAGAATCTCAGGGTTCCCACTGAGACCGCCGAGCCTGTCCTCGAAGCGGCGACCCATTCATGTCGTTTCCCTCCTCCGCATCGCCCACACGGCGCGACTGGCTGCGCGGCGCCGCGCTGGCCGGCTGCGCCTCGCTCGCGCCGCTGGCGCAGGCTCAGCTGGTGCTGTCGCCCCCCGGGCCCGCCAACCGCAGCGGCAGGCTGCGCATGGTGCAGTTGCTCGACATGTCGGCCGAGCAGCAAGAGCTCTCGCGCGACTATTCCACCGGGGTGCGCCTGGCCTGGGCGGTCGAGTCAGCGCGCGGACGTGTGCTGTCGCGCATCGCCTTGCAGACCATCAACACCGACGGCACCACCGACTCGGTGCGCGACGCGCTGAACAGCTTGCAACAAGACCCCGGCGTGATCGGCCTGGTGGGCACCGTGGGCGATCGGCTGGCGGTGCAGGTGCAGACCGAGATGCGAAGCCGCAACCTGCGGTTGGCCCATGTCGCGCCCTGGATGGCCGACAGCCGGTTTGAGGCCGACGACAGCGTGGCCTGCCTGTTTGCCTCGCGCGCCACGCAGTTGCAGCAGGCGCTCAGCGCCATGCACGGCATGGGCGTGAACGAGCTGTGTGTCATCTATGCCAGCGCGGCCGAGCAAGCCCTCTACGACCCGCAGGTGGCCGCCATGGCGCTCGCCCAGAAGTTGCGTCTGAGTCGCCTGGCCGCCGGCCCCAGCCAGCCGCTGACAGCCGTGGCCAGCCGGATTCCGGCCAGCAGCGCGATGGTGCTTTGCCTGGCCACCAGCGCCGAGCTGGCCCAGCTCACCCAGGCCATGGCCAAGCTCAAGGACCGGCGCTTTGTGCTGGGCCTGGGCGATGTGGATGCGCCCACGCTGATGCAGTTGGCCCCCGGCAAAGGCGTGCCGGTGATCCTGACCCAAGTGGTGCCCAACCCGTCCAGCAGCCGGCTGGCCGTGGTCGAGAGCTACCGCAACAAGCTGAACGAGTTGTTCGAGGAAGCCCCGTCAACGATCAGTCTGGCGGGCTATCTGGCCGGGCTGTATGCGGCTGCGCTGGTGCGCGACAGCGGCAACAGCGCCAGCCGCGACAGCCTGTTGGCACAGGTGTCACGCCGCGCACCCCAGGATCTGGGAGGCTGGCGCGCCGAGTTCAAGGGCGACCGGCGGGCCAGCCGCTTTGTCACCCACACCCTGCTGGGCGCTGACGGCAAGCTGATCGGCTGAGCCGCGGGCCTGCGCCCGGATTCAGTTCGAGGCGGCAGAGGCCGCAGGTGCGGCGGTGTCGGCCACCACGGCCGGCACGCTGGCGGCGGCGCTGGCCGCCACCGGTGCGGCATCAGGAACGTGCGTCTCGCTGCCGTGCTTTTCGCCGCTCATGTCCAGCGAGTCACCGCCCTTGGAAATGACGAACAGCGCCACACCGGCAAAGACCACGAATGCAACCAGAATCTTCCACATGTTTGATGTCTCCTGAGACGAACCTTGATGAGCGGGAACTGTAAGGCCAGCGGCTGACGCGACACCGACAAAGTGCCTTTCCCATGAAAAAGGGCGGCCGAAGCCGCCCTTGCCGTCAGGCCCGC
Source organism: Bordetella parapertussis (assembly GCA_943371685.1). Taxonomy (GTDB): domain Bacteria; phylum Pseudomonadota; class Gammaproteobacteria; order Burkholderiales; family Burkholderiaceae_C; genus Ideonella; species Ideonella parapertussis_A. The sequence goes on from CALRVU010000283.1 coordinate 3,042, forward strand.
AGGCCCGGTGTTCAGTCCTCGGCGTAGATGTCCACGTCCTTGGTTTCCTTCACGAAGATCATGCCGATGACGAAGGTCGCGCCGGCGATGATGATCGGGTACCAGAGACCGTTGTACATGTTGCCGGTCTGGGCCACGATGGCGAAGGCGGTGGTGGGCAGCAGGCCACCGAACCAGCCGTTGCCGATGTGGTACGGCAGGCTCATCGAGGTGTAGCGGATGCGGGTCGGGAACATTTCCACCAGCATCGCGGCGATCGGGCCGTAGACCATGGTCACCAGCAGCACCAGGAAGGTCAAGATCAGGACGATCTTGACCTTGTCCAGCTTGGCAGGATCGGCCTTGTCGGGATAGCCAGCAGCCTTCAGGGCAGCCTTCAGCTTGCTCGTCAGCACGGCGTCCTTGGCGGTCTTCTCGTCGCTCACGGCCTTCAGCGCGGCAGTGGCAGCGGCCACGGCCTTGGCATCCGGCGTGGGGGCGGCTTGCAGGTCAGCCAGCTTCTTCTCGGCGCCGGCCTTGGCGGCCGCAATGTCTTCCGGCGTGATCGAGGTGGCAATGACCACCTCACCGACCTTGATGGTGGCAGGCGTTCCGGCTGCGGCCACCACGTTCTCGTAGCTCACCGATGCACCGGCCAGCTTCTGCTTGGCGATGTCGCACGAGGAAGTGAACTTCTTGGTGCCGGTCGGGTTGAACTGGAACGAGCACTCTGCCGGGTCGGCCGTGACCACCACCTTGGCCGACGCTTGCGCCTTGGCCAGGTCGGGGTTGGCGGCTTCGGTCAGCATCTTGAAGGCCGGGAAGAAGGTCAGCGCGCCGATCAGGCAGCCGGCCATGATGATGGGCTTGCGGCCGATCTTGTCCGACAGCGAACCGAACACGATGAAGAACGGCGTGCCCAGCAGCAGCGACACGGCCACCAGGATGTTGGCGGTTGCGCCATCGACCTTGAGCGCCTGCGTCAGGAAGAACAGGGCGTAGAACTGACCCGTGTACCAGACGACGGCTTGGCCGGCGGTCAGACCCACCAGCGCCAGGATCACGATCTTCAGGTTCTTCCACTGGCCAAAGGACTCGGTCAGCGGTGCCTTGGAGGTCTTGCCCTCGGACTTCATCTTCTTGAAGGCCGGCGATTCATTCATCGACAGGCGGATCCAGACGCTGATGGCCAGCAGCAGGATCGACACGAGGAACGGCACGCGCCAGCCCCAGGCGGCGAACTCTTCTTCACCGATGGCGGTGCGGGTGCCCAGAATCACCATCAGCGACAGGAACAGACCCAGCGTGGCCGTGGTCTGGATCCAAGCGGTGTAGGCGCCGCGCTTGCCGTGCGGTGCGTGCTCGGCCACATAGGTGGCAGCGCCGCCGTACTCACCGCCCAGTGCCAGACCCTGCAGCAGACGCAGCACGATCAGGATCACCGGCGCAGCCACGCCGATCGAGTTGTAGGTGGGCAAGATGCCGACGATGAAGGTCGACAGGCCCATGATCAGGATGGTGACCAGGAAGGTGTACTTGCGGCCGATCATGTCGCCGAGGCGACCGAAGACCAGCGCGCCGAAGGGGCGCACGATGAAACCGGCCGCAAAGGCCAGCAGCGCAAAAATGAAGGCCGAACCGGCATCCAGGCCTGCAAAGAACTGCTTGGCGATGATCGCTGCGAGCGATCCGTAAAGGTAAAAGTCGTACCACTCGAACACCGTGCCGAGCGACGAGGCGAAGATGACTTTCTTCTCCTCCGCGGTCATCGGCGTGTTGGACACTGCCACTGTTGCCATGAATATGTCTCCTCGAATCCACCATGCACCGCCCCACCGGCAGCGCGTGAACGGACTATTGAGGCTGGCTCTGACCGCTGTCTGACGCGTGGCTGAATCCAAACTTACAAGATCAGGGGCAACCCGCGCTTTTCATTCCGCATGGTGGGATTTACACCCCGATACGGGTATGTCCTGAGTCGGTCCTGAGGCCGCTCGGAGCTTGGCTGTCAGGCCAGGCTCGACGGCTCGGCCTGCAAAGCCTCGCGCAGCATGGGCAAGGACTCCAGGCCCCAGAGCGGCGGTGCCAGCGCGCCGGTCACCGGCTCGGCCAGGCACCAACTGGGCACTCCGAACACGCCGGCCGCCAGCGCGGCCTCGGTATGCCGGCGCAGCTCGTCCTTGAGCAAC
>CALRVU010000284.1:0-5206 GCA_943371685.1 Bordetella parapertussis
CGAAGCCGCCACAAGAACGATGGCCGTCCAAATCACGACGCTGACAAGGACCGGGCGAGTCAAGATGCGCAGCGGATCTTGCCGACGGAGGGTATTGCGCCACGGTTCGCGCCACTTCATGTTGTCTGAGGCCTAACGTCGAAGTTGAGCCGCGAGCGACGGCTGGGCGCGGAGGGCCCTTAATGGAATGGGGGCCTGGAGAGACCAGCCGTCGCGTGTCGGCTCGAACGACCTGTTAGGTCTCTCTCTGTTGTACGGGCCTGTGGCTCTATCACTCAGCAAATCAGCTCCCCCATCTCTACAAGATCATCTGACTCGAGGTCAAAGGTTGTGTCTTGCCCTGGGCAGATTTCCTTCGCACCTCGAAACACGTGAATATCGACATAGTGAACCACCTCAAGGTCGCAGTCTGCGACAACAAAGTACTTCACTTCGGATTCACCAGGCAGAGGATCGACACATGGCTTCACACTTACATTGAAGTGTGCTTCGTAGTGCTGGATTGCTTCACCGAGAGACTTTGCATTCGACTGCAAGGCAAGGTCATTGTGCGGGCAAAGCGAGCCGGTGTAGGCGTACCGCGAATTCTTTGGCCCGAAGAGCAGTGGCATGTCTTGAGACCTAACGTTTGAGCTCAGCGGGCGCCGCAGGCGGTCCGCTGGAGCGATTGGTTATGCAGAGCGTAATCGACGAAGGCACCGAGGGCAGCAGCGCAATGCGCTTTTGACTGCGGCTTCATTGGCACAGCGCCAACTGCGACAGGGCGGCCGGCTGACGCCACTGACCTTTGCGCGTGCACACCCAAACTGCCTGGCCGATGCCCAAGGCTTCTGGGAAGCGAACTCCCGACGCGAACCGCAACAGCAACGCAGCCGGCGCGCGAGCTCCAAACCTTCGCTTCGCCGCCTTCCGTTCGCCGCGCGGCGCCACCAGCAACCTGAGCTTCGCGCGACTTCATCTCAAACCGCCAATGGCCCTGCTGCATAACGTTGAAGCTGAGGGGCCGGAACCAGCTGGCCGCGCGAAGCGATGATGAACTGCTGAGCGTTGCGCGGCCAGCTGGTGCAGGTCCACTCGAGCGACTGGTTAGCCGTCATGGCTCCGACCCAAAAAAGTAGCGCCTCTCGTGAAGATGGCCGCCCCGATGACTAGCCATATTGCAAATGCGGTAGCGCCACCCAGTAAATAGCCGAGGCCGAAGTAGCCCATTGAGACGATGCTGAAGAGACTGCCTGCAATTCGGATCGTCGTGTTGGAAGGAATTCGCCTCTTGAACGTCCACAGCGAGACAAGCGCACCCACCGTTGACAGGACGAACACCAGAAGGCAAAAGCCCAATTGCATGGCAACACTGCTCCATGCCGGGGCACCGTCAATCCAAATGGGTTGATTGACAAAGAGCGCTACGCATGTGACGGCCATCGCAACTGGGAAAGTTGCAAAGCGCATGGCGTGAATGACGAGCGTGTTCATGACGGCTAACGTTGGAGCTGAGGGGCCGAAACCGGCTGGCCGCACGGAGCGATGATGATCTGCTGAGCGGAGTGCGGCCAGCCGGTTGAGGTCCACTCGAGCGACCTGTTAGCCGTCTGGCTGGCAAAGCGATTCGCCCTCTCCGACTTGGAGATGCGTTGCCGGAGGTTAGCTTCGGCCAAGGCTTGCATGCTGCTCAATCGCGTTGATTCCGGCCAACATTTTGTCGCGCGCTGACGAGTTTGCTGAATGGACACGCATGCGAGGTGGCTTGAATCCACGCAGAAAAACGGCCTCCTCAACCCAGAGCACGACGTCATATCCCGTCCCGCGTTGATCATCGCCCAGATCATGATCGAGGCTCAGATCCGTAACTTGACCGGATTCAAGAAGTGCTATGGCTTCATCTGGCCAATAGACCCGTACCCAGCCCTCTGGGGTGGTTCGCTCATCGTCGAGATACACGTGCATGGGTCGATATCGCAGGGAGGGGGACGGCTAACGTTGAAGCTGAGCCGCGAGCGGAGGCCTGCCGACGCGAGTCGGCTCGAGCGACAGGTTAGGTGGCATTGTGTCTCCGCACTAGGCCGAACCGGCGAAAGATAAGCACCAGCGCAATCACCGCGAGACCAGCGGAGACCACAAACGCCCACGCCACAACGAACTCTAAGTTCGCCTCCTGCTCCTGGGTTTCGACGCCCATCAGTAAGCCGAGATCGGCCGGCATTCCAGCGCCGTTCCGCGCGCGACCATCGCCGAAGACGGCTGAGACTAGCTGCCAGAACCACGAGCTCCCAACTACCAGGCCAGCAATTCCAAGAGAGCCCACAAGCAGCACCAAAGACGCTGCCGCAACTTGAGCTGCCGTCTTCAATCGTTGCAGTGAGGAGAGATTGTTCACGCCACCTAACGTTTGAGCTGAGCGGACGCCACCGGCAAGGCGCTTGGCCCGCGGGACGAATGATGAACTACACCGGCTCGCGGGCCAAGTGCCTTGCCGGTGGAGGTCCGCTCGAGCGAAGGGTTAGGCGTCATTCCTTGAGGTACGGCTCCACTGCTTCGAGAAGCAAGGAGCACTCTCTGTTTGCAACGCCTGCTTCCGCCTGGCGAAGCTTCTCGCCAACTTGGCGGATGAGTTCCTCGTAGTTGACCCGATGTTCTTGCTGGGTATGAGCTATGGCAGCTGGACCTCGACTGAGTTGGGCAAAGCGCTTTCGCTGCCACTGAGCGAACCACGGTTCGAACTTGTCAGAGAAGCCCGGGATGCGCTCGTCGCACACGGACCCGCCTGCCTTCATTGACAAGTACTCGACGTAGAGGCCAGCGTCGGCGGCCGTGGTCGGTGCCGCTTGCGCTAACGCCGAGGCAGCAACAGCCACATAGACGCAAAGTCGCAAGGCCGATGTAGGGCGAGGACTGATGCTCCGCACAACACTTCTGAACACTTCGCGGTGCCTTCCGATGACGCCTAACGTTGGAGCTGAGCCGCGAGCAGCGGATGGGCGCGGAAGGTCCAGAATGAAATGAGGGCCTGAAGTGGCCAACCGTTGCGAGTCGGTTCGAGCGACTTGTTAGGCATCATCGCCGCCGACACTGGGAAAGTATTGAATCTACATTTGCCTTCTCGCGCGGGCTCTTTCCAAGAACCCAAGGCGTCGATGTTACGAAGGAATTTCCATCAGGTGTAACAGACTTCACATGGAACAAGTACGCCTGCCCCTCGAGGTCGGCCTTGAGGCTTTCCGTTGAAAAGAGCCCACCGCCGAATCTGTAGATTACAGTTTCTTTCGGCTCCCAGTTCGGAGGAAATAGAACTTCGGAGACTGTGACGTCGACTTCCACTTGGCCGCAGGATGTCAGTGCACCACCGGAGAAGGCGGGTTCACCGCGGCACATGGCAACAGAACTGGCATTCACAAATCTGACGTCCTTTGCTGTGCCGATGAAAACATGGGTTGCTGTGCAAATCTGCTCCTCGACACTCATGGGCGGAGGAGGCGTACTTGCAAGGCTCGTCTCGAGCATTGCGCTTAACCCCAGTGCGGCTGAAAAACTGCGGAGGATCATGTGGGGATGCCTAACGTCGGAGCTGAGGGGCCGAAATCGGCTGGCCGCGCGAAGCGACGATGAACTGCTGAGCGTAGCGCGGCCAGCCGGTTGAGGTCCACTCGAGCGACCGGTTAGGCCACACGCTGCTGTGAACATGAGGGGAGCTAGCCATGCCGGTAATTGAATGCTGGCGGAAGACAAGGAGTGAGGCGATCAGCGGCTTTCGGGCTACTCATGCGGTTCCATCTGTCACGTGTTGAACTAGTTCAATTTCATCTGGGTACATCGCGTTGAGCCATATGGCGCAACCAGTCTTGGGATCCACGCATTCAACCTCGTATTCAATGGTAGGACTGGAGTAGATCTCCAGCACATAACCAACATCGCCAACCTTTGGATGGCGTTCATGAAAGACTGCTGCGCCGACAAACCTGTCGTCCCGCAGACAGACAACACGAACGCTGTCGAATTGACATGGTGGCGTCGGCATGGTGTGGCCTAACGTTTGAGATGAGAGGCAAACACCGGCTTGCCGGTGTTTGTCCTCTCGATTGAAGGGTTAGGCCTCGCCTGCATTTCTAGGCTGTCCCTTCGAGAAGGTTGATTCCATATGGATCAATTTCGAACTTCAGAGGCTTCACTAGGTCGCGGACGATCCGTGCATCTTCTTCGGACTTGACCGCCACCTCACCGCAGCGGAGTGAGGTTTTGAACACTACCTCGCTCCCGCTTCTAACGGCGTAGTGCCTGATCTCTTCCACCGTGACGCTTACCGAGGAGCTCTTGGCTGGCCCGATTGGTGTAATGAGTGTGTACTCAAGGCACGAGCCCTTTGCTTGGAAAAAGCTTAATTGCTCACCAAGTGCTGGGCGCATTGGAATTGTGTGGTTCCCAAAAAGTGTGCAGACCGTTTCGTTTCGGCCGCCGCCGCGAATGGCGACATCAATCCAGATCTCTACTTCGTGCATGGCAAGAATTTGGTGAGGCCTAACGTTGGAGCTGAGGGGCTGAAACCGGATGGCCGCGCGAAGCGATGATCAACTGCTGAGCGTAGCGCGGCCAGCCGGTTGAGGTCCCCTCGAGCGACCTGTTAGGCCCCACGGTTTTGTTGGAGTTTACTTGCACGGATGACAAGGTCTGAGAGTGAGCTTGGCGGACTATCAAGCGTTCCGATCAACTTGCGATTCCAAGCATTCGACTTACGCTCAAACATTGACACCTCGACGGAATACCCGCGTCCACCTCGCTCAACAGCTACGAGAACGCAGTGCGTTGAAACTCCAGCCTTGCTGAATCGCCGCATCGGGAGGCTTGAATTCACAACATCGGTGATGTTGAAGCTCTGTCCGCGGTCGGCTATACCTTCGAGTCCAGCGTTCAACGCCCCGAGCGCGCTGCTTATCTCACTTGGTAGTGCGTTGACGGAAGTTACTTCCACGAGCTTGGGGTCGATCGGAAAGCAACTTTCCGATGCTGAGCATTCAATTGCGCAGAGGCCCGACAGGACGATTAATGCGACAGGCAAGGCAAGCGTCATGTGGGGCCTAACGTTCGAGCTGAGGGGCCGGAGCCGGCTGGCCGCGCGAAGCGATGAAGAACTGCTGAGCGTAGCGCGGCCAGCTGGTGGAGGTCCCCTCGAGCGAAGGGTTATGCGTCGATTCTGATCTCGGTTTCACTGACCTCA
>CALRVU010000285.1:0-5187 GCA_943371685.1 Bordetella parapertussis
TGCCGCCCAGGCGGCCGCCATCACCTGCAGCCGGCGCGGGGCAGATCTGCCGAGGCGCGGCGAGCTGGGGTGAAGCCTCAGGCTGGCCAAGCCGAGGCAGCGCGCCGGATGCGGTCGGTCAACAACAAGCGGCAGACGCGGCCATGCCGAACAAGCCCAACACCCCATTGGCCAGCAGAGTCGTGCCCCTGGCCCGGTTGAAGACGACATCGGCCAACATGAGCGCCACACCCGCCAGGTACGCTGTGTAGGCGAGGCCGACATACTGACCGAAGACGATGGTGTGCATCCAGTCCTGGCCCAGCAGGTAGAAGCCGCCGGTGATGCTGACGGCGGCCAGCAGCACGAACGCCGGAAGTGCCAACTGCAGCGCGGCCCGCCCACGCATCCAAGCGACCAGGCCCAGAGCGGCAAAGGCAAACGCATTGGAAGCGGAGAAGATCCGGAGTTCTCGCAGCAGGTTCTGCGTCACGGAGGCGTAGGCTGACTCCACCAGACCCAAGAGTTGATCGCGCGACTTGGTGAGCAACACCAGCTCACCCTCGTCCACCTGCTTCCTCAGTGTGGCGAGTCGCTTTCGGCACCCGCAATCCGCGTTCGACATGTCGGCGACGACGCTGGCGACCGTGCCGGGAAGTGCTGCACGCAGGGCCGACTGCGCCCGCTGGATGTCTTCGTCGTGGGTCTTCAGCGCCCTTTGCGCCAGTGCCGCAATGCGACCGTTGGACAAGGCGTCGATCTTTGCACCCACCTTCCGCTCCACCTCCAGCTGGATCGCCTCGCGAGCCATCCGCTCCATCAGCACCGGATCTTGATGGGACAGGGTGAACATCCCACCGAAGACAAGGAGACCCGCAAGGCTGATCGCCAGCAAGGCCAGACGCAATGCGCGTGAGGAGAGGTTCTGGTCGGACATCATGCGCGGGCCGGGGTCGGTGCACGCCCCACATGCCCGACCAGCAACAGCCGCGACTCGTCCACGGCCAACGCAAGAATCCGTGCTTGATCACGGGAGGTCGTCATTGAATGCTGAGAGGATGGCAAACGACAGGGATTCTCTGCGCTTGATGGGCGAGGGACGGCGGAAGCCCACCGGTTTTTCTCTGAGCCGCATCTCCGCGCGAAGTTCACACCCCGCTTCCGTTGCTCAGGGTTTTTGCTATCAAGTGCGCTGGCGCACAGCCGAAAGCAAGGGACCTCACCGAGAAGGAGCCCTGCTGTGTCACTCACCGATCCCTATGTTCAACAAGCCACCGCCATGCCGGCCATGCCGGAGGTGGCGCACAAGCTGCTCCGCTCGTTCGAGCGCGACGACATGTCGCTGGGAGAGCTGTCCAGCCTGATCGCACGCGACCAGACGCTGGCGGCCAAGGTGATGCGGCTGGCCAATTCGGCGCGCTACTCGCCCTCGCATGCGGTGGCCTCGCTCAATGACGCCGCCGCCTCGCTGGGCCTGCGCACGCTGCGCGATCTGACCCTGTCGGCCTGCATGACCGGCGCCTTCCCGCAGCCGGTCGGCTTTGACCGGCTGAGCTTCTGGCGTTCGACCCTGGCGGTGGCCAGCTATGCACAGATGCTGGCCCCGGCCCTGGACGCCGACCCCGACACCGCCTACCTGGGCGGCCTGATGCTGCGCACCGGCCAGTTGCTGATGGTGATGGTCGACCCGGCGGGCGTGGCCGAGGTGGCCAGCCATGCGGTGACGCCCGACAGCCAGATCGGCTTCGAGTCCGCCATCCTGGGCTGCAGCCACCCCGAGATCACGGCCGAGCTGGCCCGCCACTGGCACTTTCCGCAATCGCTGGTCAAGGCCTTCGGCTCGGCGGTCGACCCCATGGAGACCCGGCCGTTCTGCCGGCTGGGCGCGGTGCTGCGCCTGGCCAGCGTGATCTGCGACTGCGCCAACATGGGTGTGCCGGTGGCCGACGGCTTGCGCCTGACCCAGCCGGCCCTGCTGGCCCATGTCAATCTGGACCTGGATTGGCTGGTGGCCCACCTGCCCGACCACCGCCTGGCCGTGTCAGGTGCGGACGCACTGATGCATTGACGGGTCACTGCGTCCGTGCAGACTGACGCTGCATGGACGCAAGGCAGCGGCTGCGATACTCGGCCGGCTCATGCTGGCCATTCTTGCTGTTACCGCTCCGTTCTTTGCGCTGATCCTGGTGGGCTGGCTGGCCGCCCGCCACGGCCTGCTGCCGGTGGCCGCCGTGCCCGGGCTCAACAGCTTCGTGCTGTACTTTGCCCTGCCCTGCATGCTGCTGCGCTTCGGCATGAACACGCCGGTGCTGGACCTGCTCAACCCGGTCATCCTGCTGGTCTATTTGCTGGCGGCGCTGCTGATCGTGTTCTTCACCGTCAGCTTCAGCTGGACGGCCACGCTGAACCTCAAGGACGCCGCCTTCGGCGCGCTGGTCGCGGCGTTTCCCAACAGTGGCTTCATCGGCGTGCCGCTGCTGGTGGCCCTGCTCGGGCCGGCGGCGGCCGGGCCGGTCATCTGCACCATCCTGGCCGACATGATGATCACCAGCTCGGTCTGCCTGGGCCTGGCCCAAGCCCAGGAGAGCGGCGGGCGCGGCCCGCGCGCGGCCGGCCTGAGCGCGCTGCGCGGCGCCCTCTCCAACCCCCTGCCCTGGTCGATTGCCATCGGCGCGGTGATCGGCGGCCTGGGCTGGCATTTGCCGGGCCCGCTGGACAGCGTGGTGCGCATGCTGGCCGATGCCGCCAGCCCGGTCGCCCTGTTCACCATCGGTGCGGTGCTGTGGCGCACCACCCCCCACGCACCGCCCGAGGCGGTATCCACCTTGGCCCAGGTTCGGGGCCTGCCCTACGCCTGGTTGAGAGCCCGCCATGTGGCGGCGCCGTTTGCGCCCACGCTGCCGGTGGCCCTGGTCAAGCTGCTGCTGCACCCCTTGCTGGTGCTCAGCCTGGGCAGTGCCGCGCGCGCCTTGGGTGCTCCGCTCAGCCCGTTTGCCTTGACGGTGCTGACCTTGACCGCCGCCCTGCCCAGCGCCAGCAATGTGTCGCTGCTGGCCGAGCGCTATGGCGCGGACAACGGCCGCGTCGCGCGGATCATCCTCTTGTCGACCTTGCTCGCCTTTGCCAGCTTCAGCCTGCTGGCCTGGGCCTTCATACCGGCACCGAGCGCTTGATGAAATGCGGCGGCCGGCGGGCCTGAGAGACGGCTTCATACGCCGCACCCAGGCTGAGCAAACGCCATTCGCTCCAGGCCGGCCCGACGAATGACAGCCCCATGGGCAGGCCGCGCACCAGGCCGGCCGGCACCGTCAGGTGGGGATAGCCGGCCACCGCAGCGGGGGTCGAGAAACTGGCCGAGAAGTGGTCGCCGGCAATCGGATCGATCAGCCAGGCCGGGCCGCCGGTCGGGGCGATCAGCGCATCCAGCTGGTGGGCTTGCAGCGCCCGGTCGATGCCCTCCTCGCGGGATCCCTTGGCGCACAAAGCCAGGGCTGCGCGGTAGGCCGGCGTGTCCAGCCCGCCCAGGGCCTGGGCCTTCTCGAACAGCTCCTGGCCGAACCAGGGCATTTCGCGGTCGCGGTGGCGGATGTTCCAGGCAATCACATCGGCCAGGGACTGCACCGGCGCCTGCGGCGCAAAGGTCTTGAGCCAGACGCCCAGGTCGTGCTTGAGCTCATAGAGCAGCACGTCGAGCTCGGCATCGCCGTAGCTGCTGGACGGCAGCTCGACGTTGTCGATGATCTCGGCGCCCTGGGCCTTGAGCACGGCGATCGCTTGTTCGATCACCGCATCGGCCTCGTCAAAGCCGGTGAAATAGCCGCGGGCCACGCCCAGCCGCGCGCCCTTGAGCGCATTGGGCTTGAAGCTGCCATCGCCGGACTGAGCGCCCGGCGCGGCGGCCGTGGCGGCATCGGCTGAGTCGGATCCGGCCAGCACGGCATAGAGCAGCGCCGCATCGGCCACGCTGCGGGTCATCGGGCCGGCGGTGTCTTGGGTGTGCGAGATGGGCACGATGCCGTCGCGGCTGACCCGGCCCACCGTGGGCTTGAGGCCGACCAGGCCGTTGATGGAGGCCGGCGAGACGATGGAGCCATCGGTCTCGGTGCCCACACCCAGCGCGGCGAGGCCAGCGGCGATGGCCGCGCCCGTGCCCGAGCTGGAGCCGCTGGTGCTGCGGTCCAGCGCATAAGGGTTGCGGGTCAGGCCGCCGCGGCCGCTCCAGCCGCTGACCGAGCGGGTCGAGCGGATGTTGGCCCATTCACTCAGATTGGTCTTGCCCAGGATGACGGCACCGGCGTCGCGCAGGCGCTTGACGATGTGCGCATCGCGCACCGCCCGCACGCCATCCAGCGCCAGCGAGCCGGCCGAAGTGCTCATGCGGTCGCCGGTGGCGATGTTGTCCTTGAGCAGCACCGGCAGGCCGTGCAGAGGGCCGCGCAGCTTGCCGGCCTTGCGCTCGGCATCCAGGCTGCGGGCCAGCGCGGCGGCGTCGGGGTTGAGTTCGATCACGCTGTTGATGCGCGGGCCGCGGCGATCGATCGCATTGATCCGGGCCAGGCTGTCGCGGACCAGCCGCTCGGCCGTCATCTGGCCTGCAGCCATGGCCTGCAGCAGGCGCACGGCCTCGGTGTCCAGCGGCGAGGCGGCCTTGGCCGGCAAGGTGGCAGCGCCGGCCACACCCAGGCCCAGGGTGGAGGCAGACGAGAGAAGCAGGGTACGACGGTGCATGAACGGCTCAAGACAGCGATGTGGAACCGTGCTTATACCTTCTCTGAGAGACCCTGTCAGAGCTTGTGGGTGGACAGCAGCAAGCTGGTCTCGGTGCTGGCAATGCCGTCGATCAGGCGGATCCGGCTGAGCACGCGGTCAAAGGCCTCCAGGCTGTCGGCGCGCAGCTCGGCCACCATGTCCCAGCGGCCGTTGGTGGTGTGCAGGGTCTGCACGGCCGGGTCGCCGCGGAGGGCGCGCAGCACCGACTCGGCGCGGTTGCCTTCCACCGCAATCGTCATCAGCGCCGCGATGCGCTGGGTGTCGGTCTGCGGCTTGAGGCGCACCGTGTAGCCCACGATGGTGCCGCTGGCTTCGAGCTTGGCCATGCGGTTCTGCACCGTGCCGCGGGCGACGCGCAAGGCCTTGGCCAGCGAGGCCACCGAGGCCCGCGCGTCGGCGCGCAGCAGGCTGAGCAATTGCAGATCGACATCGTCCATG
>CALRVU010000286.1:0-5180 GCA_943371685.1 Bordetella parapertussis
CAGCGCGGTCGGCTCACCGGTTCAGGCTTTCAGCTTGCGCATTTCCTCGGCCAGCATCCACAGCGCACGGTTCAGGCTCACGCCGCGATCGATGCTGCCCACGGGCCGGGTCTGCAGCCGGCGCCCCTGCGCGCTGCGGCCGGGCTGGCCACCGCGGATCACGTTCTCTTGCACGCGCTGGAACGTTGTCCATAGGCTGTGGCCGATGTCCTCGGGCCGGCGCGCCTCGATCAGCTGCTCGGCCGTCACCGGCGCGGGCCGATGGCCCCCGGCTTCCTCTACCGTGCGCTCTCCAAAGCGCAGCGCCAGAGCGGCGGTCGCGAAGGCAATTTCTTCGGGTGGCGCGAGCTGCAGCGCCTTCATGGCCTCGGTGTGCTCGCCCACCGCCTCGAACTCGTCGAGCACGCGGAACGCGCCTTCGATCACCTCGCCCTGAATGTTGCCCTTGTGCGGGATGCGGATGTCCTCCACCACCTCGCCCACCACCAGGCCGTTGCAGCAGACAAAGCGGAACATGCCGGCCAGCATCTGGTACGAGCTGGCGCCGTCGTGGCTGTTGATCAGGATGATCTCGTTCGCCTCGGGCCGGGTCTGCACCTGGCCGCTGCTGTCTCGGTGATGGCGCATGCGGATCATGTGCTTGGTGAACTCCGCCTTGCCTTCGACGCGGCTGGCGCCCTGGGCGACCATGAAGGGCTCGAAGCCCTCCTTGCGCAGGCCGCGCAAGACATCGATGGTGGGAATGTAGGTGTAACGCTCGGAGCGGCTCGCGTGCTTGCCCCCAGCGAAGATGGACGGCGCGGCGGCGCGCATCTGGTCTTCGCTCAAGGGTTGGTCGCCGCGCATCACGCGGGTGTTGCGGGCAAAGCGGGTGGCCAGTGACGGGGTCGAGTACATGACGGTTTCCTTCGATCAATGAATGGGGCTCGAAGGGCGGGCGCGGCTCGGTGGCTGATGGTGCAAGACAGCGCCCACCCGATGGGGGCTCAGGCGTCGGCGTCGGCGTGCACCGGCTGGCGCGTGGTGCGAGGCTTGCGGGTGCTGGCGGGCGGTGTGGCTTGCTCGGCGTTGCGCGCGGCCGGCACGCCCTCGCCGCCCTGGCCACCGTGGCGGCGGGCTTCGCTCTCGGCGCGGCTGTCGAGGTAGTCAATTTCCTCAGCCGTGAACGCCATGCCGTAGGCGGTTTCGCCGTCCTTCTCGTAGTTGTTGTTGCGCAGCCGGCCAACGATGTTGACGTGCGAGCCCTTGCCCAGGTACTCGGCTGCGTTCTCTGCCTGCTTGCCCCACAGCGTCCACTGGATCGCGGTGGACTCCTCCTCGCGCGCGTCACCAGAACCGCGGCGCGTGTTGCTGATGGCGGTCAACACGGCCTTGGCGACCTTGCCCTCGCGGCCGTTGACGAATTCGAGCTTGACGGCGCCTGCCAGGTGCGCGTTGCGTTGGAACACTTGAACGTTGGCCATGGCCATATCTCCTTGCGTGAGAGATCAGCCGGGACCCGGTCCGGGTTGCCCTGAAAACTGATCCTCTCGCTCGGACTTCCTCGCTCCCGCCCACGGGCGGGCGGGGGGTGGGCTGCGTTTGGGTCATTGCGCAGCCGAAGCAGTGAGCCAGTTTCCCGGCCCACCGCTCGAAGATCCCCCCACAAGTCCCCCTCACAACTGGATGGGGGCGCCGTGGGGGGAGCGCGGTGGGACGACTGGCGCACGGGCTGCCCCCTCCCCACGGGCGGCGCAGCGTCGCGGCCGATGTGCCAGCTTGCCTGGCGCAGCGGTTGCAGCGCAGCTGTCCGAACATCCACGAGCAGCGGCGGCTCTGCGGCCGACGTGCCATCAAGCGAGCCGCAGGCGAGCGACTGGCGCGGCGGTCGAGCCGCTGATCGCTGGCTTGCAGCGACGCGGTCGCTGCGTGCATCTGTCTGCATTCCTGACTCCAGCGGCCCGGCTCCGGGCGTGGCGGGTGACCGGGGTGGCGATCTGACCGGCGCCGCACCGAGCGCAGCGACCTGCAAGCCGGTCAGTTCGCCAAGCGGGCCTCGTTCACGCGCAGCGTGAATGAATCAGGGCCCGCGATCCCCGGGCACGGGAAAGGGCCGCATCGTGCATCGGCCGGCATCGCCGGTCTGACCGTGTTGCGTGAGGGATGGCCGCCCGTCAGGGGCGAGACGCTGGGCCTTGGACAGCGGCTCGACGCGCAGCGCAACAGCCCGGCCCCGCGCAGCGGGGACACGCCCAGGCCCACCGAGACCTGACATCAGCAGCCATGCCAAGCCCACCGTGCAGACCGTCGGCGTCCCTCTCAACCTTGATCGCTGATTCGCCACCTCCGACAACATCGAGTGACCCTTCCAGACTTCGACCGAAGGTGACCGAGCGAAGGCTCATCTGGCCCAATCCATCAACTGGCCACCCGGTACCTGCGATCCACATCGGCATCGGGCCAAGGGCACCACCTCAGACGCGCCGGTGGGGCTCAGCGAGGGACGAAGAAGGTCGACTTCTCGAACTCGCTCACTGATGCGGCCATGCCGTCTGCGCTGCGAGGCGGCACCTCCGTGACTTCGAACACCACGGGCACTGACTTGCCGGCAAGCCCTTGCGCCACGGCGAAAGGCAGACGCAAGCTGACCGACATCGACGTGACAGCGGCCGGGCCGGCGCTTGCCGTCTGGGCCAGGACCTCCAACCCCTCAAGGCCGGAAGCGGCGATCCGATACGTCTGCAGGGCCTCGGTACGGTTCATGATCTGGATGCGGTAGACATTCTCGACGGTGCCCTCCTCCACCACACGCGCCATGGCACCGCGATCCTTGACCACATCGAACTTGAACGGGCTGCGCATCGCCACGCTGGCCGCGAAGGCCACGCTGGCCACAGAGAGCACGGCCCCGTACACCAGCACACGCGGCCGCAACGCACGCTTGAACATCTGCAGCCGCGTCCAGCCGTTGACGACCCCGTTTTCGGTGGAATAGCGGATCAACCCCTTGGCGTAGCCCATCTTGTCCATCACGTCGTCGCAGACGTCGATGCAGGCGGCGCAGCCAATGCACTCATTCTGCAACCCGTTGCGGATGTCAATGCCGGTGGGGCAGACCTGCACGCACAAGGTGCAGTCGATGCAGTCGCCCAAGCCCTGCGCGGCGGCGTTCGCCTTCTTCGAGCGGGAGCCGCGAGGATCGCCACGTCCTGCGTCGTAGGCGATGACCAGAGAATCCTTGTCGATCAAGGCGCTCTGGAAGCGCGCGTAAGGGCACATGTACTTGCACATCTGCTCGCGCAGAAAGCCTGCGTTGCCGTAGGTGGCAGCGCCATAGAACAGCACCCAGAAGGCATTCCAGCCCGACATGTCCCAGGCCGCCGCTGCGGCAGCCAGTTCCCGGATCGGCGTGAAGTAGCCGACAAAGCTCAGACCGGTGATCAGCGCGATGGCCAGCCACACCCCCTGTTTGGCACTCTTGCGCAAGACCTTGTTCACGCTCCAGGGCGCCTGGTCCAGCCGCATCCGTGCGATGCGGTCGCCTTCAATCCAGCGCTCGGCCCACATGAAGATCTCGGTGTAGACCGTTTGCGGACAGGCGTAGCCGCACCACAGCCGACCGGCGACGGCGGTGAAGAAAAACAGGGCCAGCGCGGACAGCACCAAGAGCGCGGCCAGAAAAATCAGATCCTGCGGGTAGAGCAACAGGCCGAAGATGTAAAAGCGTTGTGCATCCAGATCGAACAGCACAGCCTGGCGTCCACCCCATTGGAGCCAGGGCACGCCGTAGAACAGCAGCTGCGTCAGCCAGACGAAGACCCAACGCCAAGTGGCGAACCAACCCTTCACTGCACGCGGGTAGATCGCCGCCTGCTTCTGATACATCGACACAAGCTGCGCGCTCTCGTCGCTCGTTCCCGATACCGGCGCGATCGGGATGACCTTGCTGGGACTTGCCATGTTCAAGGCACAAAGGCCATCAGACCGCCACATTGCATCGGAGATGTCATCGTTTCAGCTCGTTCAACTTGTGTTCAATCCTGCGCCAGGCTTCTGCATCCGGCAGGGGGAGCTTGGTTCTTGTGATGGGCTTCCACTCGCGTGACAGCTCGGCGTTCAGTGGCGTGAACTGCTGCTGGCCTGTGGGCACATCTGCTTCCGCGTAGATGGCATTGACCGGGCACTCGGGAACACAGACCGCGCAATCGATGCAATCGTCCGGGTCGATGACCAGGAAGTTCGGCCCTTCCCGAAACGCGTCGACCGGACACACGTCCACGCAATCGGTGTACTTGCACCGGATGCAGGCCTCGGTGACGACGAAGGTCATCGCTGCGCGAGCGAGATGTCAACCGCAGCAGGCGCCGCCTGAGCAGCAGGAATCGCCCTTGGCGCCCGCCGAAGGCACTGCGGCGTCAGCGATGCGGGTGATCTGGATGCGCCAGACCGACGGCCCGGCTTCCAGCGTGGTCCATTCGAATTGCCCCAGAGCGCGGTCATCGAACTGATAGCGCAGCGGCTGCGGGTTGTGGTCGTTCACGAGTTGCAGCGCCTGGCCGGTGGCCAGGGCGTCGAAGCGACCGAAGATCAGCGGGTGACGTTCACGCGGCGGGATGGTCCGCAGGTCCAGCTCAAAGGTAGGTTGAATCAGGGTTGGAGACATGGGAACCTTTCAGGAGTGAAGTGCGCACCTGTCCGCGCGACATGCGCGATGGGGGTGCGATGAGGGGGCAAAAGCGGTCAGCCGTCCTTGCCGTCGAGACGACTGCTCAGCAACCAAGGTGTGAAGACCCAGAGGTAGAGCGCGAAAGCCGTGGCCCAGGCGGCTGCAGCCAGCACGAGCCAGTCGGCGGTGTGTGCCGGCGCGACCAAGGGGAGCAGCACACGGGCAATAGCGGCGACCGTCACCAGCAGGTAGGCGGCCACCTCCAGACGCGACACCTTCAGCGGGCGCCCGGTGTGACCTCTCGCGGTGCGGGTGACCATGCCGACAATGAGCCCGGCCGTGGCACCCACCGCCAAGGCGTGAATACCGGCAGAAGCAGCCACACCACCCAACTGCGCCCATGCCATCAGCAGGAAGCTGACAGGCAACCAGGCGTACGCCGCGTGCAGCACCCACAGGATGGGGCGCAAACGGGTACGCAAGGGCTGCCAGTGCCACAACCTGGCGGCATGCAACAGCCCCGCCAGGGCGAACC